>JBIKWW010000356.1:0-4175 GCA_044356125.1 Acidimicrobiia bacterium | reverse complement strand
CGATGCGGTCGGCCTGACGGGCGGTGTCGAGACGGTGGGCGATGAGGACGGTCGTGCGCCCCTCGGACAGGTCGTCCATGGCCCGCCGGACACGGGACTCCGTGGCCAGATCCAGGTTGGCCGTGGCCTCGTCGAGCAGGAGCAGCCGGGGGTGCACGAGCTGGGCCCGGGCCAGGGCGATGAGCTGGCGCTGGCCGGCCGAGAGCGAACGGCCCCGGGCGCTCACCGCGGTGTCGTAGCCCTGCGGCAGCGCCTCGATGAAGGCCGCCGCCCCGACCGACCGGGCTGCCGCCTCGATCTCGGCCCGGGTCGCCGTGGGCCGCCCGTAGGCGATGTTGCCGGCCACCGTGCCGGTGAACAGGACCGGCTCCTGGGGCACCACCCCGAGCTGGTGGCGCCAGTCGGCGAGGGCGAAGCGACGCAGATCGGTCCCGCCCGCGATCACGGCCCCGTGCGTCGGGTCGTAGTAGCGGGCGATGAGCTTGAGGAGCGTGGACTTGCCCGCCCCCGTCTCCCCGACCAGGGCGATCGTCTCACCCGGCCGGATCTCCAGATCGACGCCGCGCAGGGCCTCCTCGGCGGCTCCCGTGTAGGCGAAGTGGACGTCGCTGGCGACCACGTGCTCGATCGTCCGCCGGTCGCCGGGCAGCGGGGCGGGCGTGGCCGTGTCGGGCGTGCCCGTCGGGAGTCCGAGCAGGTCGCGGAGCTTGCCCGACGCCGCCCCCGCCTGCTGCCAGGTGTCGAACACGACCGTGAGCTGCTGGATCGGGTTGAAGAACTGGTTCAGGTAGAGCACGAAGGCGACCAGGGCACCGGGGCCGAGCTGCCCGTCGCGGACCCGGCCCGCTCCGACCGCGAGCACCGCCGCCGGAGCGGCGACGGAGAGCAGCTCCACCACCGGGAAGTAGAACGACACGGCCCGCTGCCCGGCCTTGCGCGCCCGGCGATGCTCGTCGACCACGGCCGAGAAGCCGTCGGTCGTGCGACGCTCCCGGGCGAAGGCCTGGGTGACCCGCACCCCGGCGAAGGACTCGGCCAGCGAGGCGTTGACGGTGGCCACCTTGTCGCGGATCGTCGTGTAGGCCCTCGACGACACCCGCTTGAAGACCGCCGTCGCCACCACCAGCGGCACGATGGCGGCCACGGCCACCAAGCCGAGCACCAGGTCGCGCTGCAGCAGCAGGGCCGACACGCCCACCAGGGTCAAGGCGTTGAGGATCAGCGTCAGCAGACCCTGCTGGACGAGGTTGGCCAGCGCCTCGACGTCGTTGGTGACCCGGGTGAGGATGCGGCCCGAGAGCTCGCGCTCGTAGAAGTCGAGCGAGAGCCGCTGGAGCTGGGCGAACACGCGGAGCCGCAGGCGGTAGAGCAGCCGTTCGCCGAGACGCCCGGTCAGTATCGTCTGCGCGCGTACGACCAGCAGATCGACGAGCACGGTCACCAGGAACAGCGCGGCGGCCAGGCGCAGCGCGCCGAGATCCCCGGGGACGACCCCGGCATCGATGCCGTGCTGGACGAGCGCCGGACCGGCCAGCACGAGCACGGCATCGGCGATCACGAGCACCATGGCGGCCACGAGCGGACCGGCGAAGGGCCGCACCAGCCAGCGGTAGGAGAACGGCGCGTCATCGGACATCGCCGCAGCGACGGCCTCGTCGGCCCCGACCGGGGGCTGCTCGGTGGCCGGGGGAAGCCGCTCCAGCCGGGCCAGGGTGCCCGGGGAGGCCGACCAGCCGCCGCCACCACCACCGGCCATCCCGCCCATCGGAGGCCCGAAGCCACCACCACCGAACCCGGCGGCGGCCACCGGGGCGGGGGGCGGGCCGGCCGGGATCACCGGCGCGGCGACCGGCGGAGGACCGCCCCGACGCTCCGTCCCGGGATCGGCGGAACGCTCGGCCCCGAGCTCGGCGTCGCCCATGAGCAGCAACCGGTAGGTGGGGCAGCGCGACACGAGCTCCTCGTGGGTGCCGTCATCGAGGATCCGGCCGTGCTCCATCACGACGATCCGGTCGGCCAGCGACAGGGTGGAGCGGCGGTGGGCCACCAGCAGGACGGTCCGGCCCTCGAGCATCGGGGCGAGGGCCTGGTGGATCCCGGCCTCGGTGGCGACGTCGAGGGCACTGGTGGCGTCGTCGAGCACCAGGATGCGGGGGTCGGCCAGCAGGGCGCGGGCCAGGCCGACGCGCTGGCGCTGGCCGCCCGACAGGGTCAGGCCCTGCTCGCCGACCACCGTCGCGTACCCGTCGGGCAGGGCCCGGATGAACTCGTCGGCCCCGGCCAGGCGCGCTGCGGCGACGACCATCTCGTCCGTCGCGTCCGGATCGGCGAAGGCGATGTTGTCGCGCACCGAGGAGGAGAACAGGAAGGGGTCCTCGAAGACCACGCCCATGCGGCGCCGCAGCGACTCCAGCGTCACGGTCCGAACGTCCACCCCGTCGATCAGCACGGAACCGGCGTCGGGATCGAAGAAGCGCGGCACCAGCAGCGCGGCGGTGGACTTCCCCGATCCCGATCCGCCGACGAGGGCGACCTTCTGGCCCGGGGCGATGCGGAGGTCGAAGCCGTCGAGGACGGGTTCGCCGGGCACGTAGGCGAAGCGCACGTCGCGCAGCTCGACGGCGCCCGGCCCGGGCGGCAGGTCGACGGCGCCGGGTGCGTCGGCGATGCGCGAACTTCCGTCCAGCAGCTCGAAGATCCGTTCCGTGCCCGCCCGGGCCGACTGGGCCACCCCCACGATCAGAGCGGCGAAGCGCACCGGGGCGACGATCTGCTGCAGATAGGCCACGAAGGCCAGGAACGTGCCGATCGACAGGCGCCCCTCGGCGGCCATCCAGCCTCCGAGGCCGAGCGTGGCGACCACACCCAACGACGGGATCGAACCGAGCAGCGGCTGCCAGGTGGCGGTGATGCGGACGGCCCGCAGCCGTGACGCGTACACGGCCCGGGCCCGCTCCTCGAAGCGGGCTGACTCGGCGGCCTCCTGCCCGAATCCCTTGACCACGCGCACACCGGCGATGGCCTCATCGGCCCGCGTGGCCAGCTCGCCCAGACGGTTCTGGGCGTCGAGGTTGGCCGGGTAGGCCCAGCGCCGGTACCCCAGCCCGGCGCCGAGCAGCAGCGGCACCATCCCCAACGTCACCAGCGTGAGCAGCGGGCTCAGCGTGAGCATCACGACGACGGCGACGGCGAGCAGCACCACGTTGGAGGCCAGCAGCGGACCAAAGGCGAAGAGCTGGGCGATGGTGGAGATGTCGGCGTTGGCCCGGCTGACGACCTGGCCCTGGGCCAGCGCGCCGTGGGTGATCGTGTCGAGCGACTGGAGGTGGTCGTGGATGCGGCGGCGAAGGCCCGCCTCGACCTCGATCGACACCAGCCCGCCGAACCACCGCCGCCCCCACACCCCGACGGCCCGGGCGACGCCGAGCCCGAGCAGCACCGTGATCCACGGCCAGAGCCGGTCGTCGCGCCGGGCGATGGTGTGGTCGACGATGTGGCGGATCGTCAGCGGGGTGAGCACCCCGGCGGCCACCACGAGCAGGGCGGCCGACATGGCGGCCACGGCCAGAGGGGCCTGCGGTCGCACGACCCCGCCGAGCCGCCTGATCCAGCCCGGCGCAGCATGGGGCGGCGGGGCGGCACTCGACATCGGCTGCGACCTTACCGACCGTTCCGCCGGGTCCGACCCGCCCGACCGACCCTCCCGGTCCGACCCGCCCGACCGACCCGCCGGGCCCTCAGGCCGGATCCAGCGGGCCGATGAGCTCCCGGAAGCGGTCGCTGCGGGCGCGGTAGTTCGCGAAGCGACCGAAGCTCGGGGCCGCCGGTGAGAGCAGGATCACCCCGTCGGAGGGCGTCTCCCGACGCGCCCGCTCGACAGCCTCGTCGAGACCGCTGGCCTCGACCGTGCGGACCGTCGTCGTGCCCTGCTGCGAACAGGCGGCGGTGATGCGGGCGAGGATCCGGGGGCCGCTCTCGGGCATGGCGATCACCAGCGTCGGCACCGTCCGGGCGGCGAGCGCCCGGGCCAGCGGCGCGTAGTCGAGCTCCCGGTCGTGGCCCCCGATGAGGATCGTGACACCGGGACGGTCGTGGGCGCGCAGCGCGGCGGCGGCCGCCTCCGGAGCGGTGCTGAGACCGTCGTCGACGACGAGCGGACCACCCGGGATCCGGCC
>JBIKWW010000355.1:0-4179 GCA_044356125.1 Acidimicrobiia bacterium | reverse complement strand
TGCGACGCCGTCGGCCACGCGCTGGACGCGTCGGACCGGTCGGACTGGCGGCCGCTCGGGGCTTCCGGGGCCCATCGGGGTCAGTACGGCCATGACGTGGTGGCCGACGCGGCCGCCCTGACCGTCCTGCAGCACGCCGGGGTCGGGGTGCTCTCGGAGGAGAGCGGGCTGACCGGTGGTGATGGGCCGGTGGTGGTCATCGATCCCGTCGACGGGAGCACCAACGCAGCGCGCGGCATCCCGTGGTTCGCCACCTCGGTCTGCGCCGTCGACGCCGACGGTCCCCGGGTCTCCATCGTGCGAAACCAGGCCACGGGCGACCAGTTCTGGGCCGTGCGGGGCGGTGGCGCCCACACCGGTGCGGTGGGCCCCGGCGCCCGACCGCTCGTGTGCTCGGGGGCCGGATCGTGGAAGCAGGCGGTGGTGCTGGTCAGTGGGACCCCGCCGGGCTGGATGGGCTGGAAGCAGTACCGGGCGCTCGGCGCCTGCGCGCTCGACCTCTGCATGGTCGCCGCCGGACGGGCCGACGCGTACCTCGATCTGACCCCCCGCCCCGCCCACGGCGTGTGGGACTACCTCGGCGGTCTGCTCGTCCTGGAGGAGGCGGGGGGATCGGCGGTGGACGCCCACGGCGCCGAGCTGCTGGTCCTCGATCCGTCCGCCCGCCGCAGCCCGCTCGCCGCCGTGCCCGGTCTGCTGGGCGACGCCGTGGCGGCCCGGGCGAAAATCGCTTGACCGCCCGCAGCGTCACCGGGCACACTCGCCCCCGGCCCGGACGATCCGTCCGGGAACGACGCCACGAGGAGGTGGACGACATGGACAGCACGAGCACGGTGACGATCTCGACGATGCAACCCGTCATGTCGTCGCGTCCCGGCGCATGGAGCGCCGCTCCTGTCGCCATCGGTCTCTGCCGGAACGTAGGGGTGCTCAGCTCCCTCGTCGGCCGTCCCGTTCCGGCCTCACTGGTGTCCGCGTTCGCCGTCCCGGCCTCCGGGGCCCACCTCGCCGCCGCCGGGGCCTATCTGGCCGCTGCCGGTTCCGCCGTGGTGGCTGCCGCCCCGGCGGGGCTGGGCACGGAGGCCGACCGTACGGGCGCCATGAAGCGCAATGACGAGCGGTCCCTGCATCGAAGCGGTCCACCTCCTGGCTAGCCCGGAGGCCACAGGACCAGAACTCGATGCAGCGACCGCCGGACAACCCGGCGGTCGCTGGCTTTTCCGGCCCGAATCCCCCGAATCCCCCGAATCCCCGAATCCCCCGAATCCCCCGAATCCAACCCATCCGAGGACACCATGAACACCGAGATCCTGCTCACGGCCGTCGATCCGGTCCTGCGAAGTACCGGTCGCTGCGCCGACGGTGCCGGCAGCCTCGTGGACATCTTCTTCAGTGAGGAGCTCCACGAGATCGCCCGGGCCAAGGCCATCTGTGCACCCTGCACGGTGCGCGACCGCTGCCTCAGTGGCGCCATCGCCCGGCGCGAGCCGTGGGGCGTGTGGGGCGGCGAGCTCTTCATGAACGGCCACGTGCTGGCCCAGAAGCGACGTCGGGGGCGCCCACCGAAGGGCGGCCACCGCGAGATCGTCGTCGACGAGCTCGGTGCGCCGATCGTGGCGTCGGCGTGACCTCGGGGCCGGATCGGGCCAGCACTGCGGCGCGGGGTGACCACTGGCGGGCACCCCGCGCCGACCCGTGGCGTCCGGCCGCCCCGTCAGCCAGCCCGGCCCGGATCGCCGAGGGCGGCCCTCAGCTCGTCCATGCGCTCGGCCCGCAGGAAGTACCACGCCCAGGTGCCGCGCTTCTCGGTGGTGACGAGGCCCGCCTCGCGCAGGATGCGCAGGTGGTGGCTGACCGTCGGCTGCGACCGGCCCGAGGGCCCCACCAGATCGCACACGCAGGCGCCGCTCGGGCCGCCTGCGGTGATCATCGACAGCAGGTGCAGCCGCACCGGATCGGCCAGGGCGTGGAAGCCCCGGGCCAGTTCGGCGGCGTCGGTCCCGTCGAAGCGGTCACTGCCGAGCGGCGCGCAGCAGCCGGTGGTGGTGTCGAGGTCGGGTCTGGCCATCGGGTTCCCCTCGAGTTGCCCTGCGGTGGTCTGCTCGGGATTGACAATCATCGATACATCGCTACGATGCATCCATCGAACAACGTCAATCTATACGGGAGTCCGCCATGTCCAGGATCCAACTCGCCCTCAATGTCGACGACCTCGGGGCGGCCATCACCTTCTACTCCAAGCTGTTCGGGGCCGAACCGGCCAAGGTGCGTGAGGGGTATGCGAACTTCGCCATCGCCGAGCCGCCGCTGAAGCTGGTCCTCATCGAGAACCACGGTCAGGGCGGCACGTTGAACCATCTCGGCGTCGAGGTCGCATCGAGCGACGAGGTCGGCGAGGCCATCGAGCGGCTGCGCGCCGAGGGGCTGCTCACCGACGTCGAGGAGAACACCACCTGCTGCTACGCCGTGCAGGACAAGGTGTGGGTGCACGGTCCCGACGGGGAACCGTGGGAGGTCTACACCGTGCTGGCCGATGCCCCCGTGATGCGGCCCATCCCGGTCACCGTCGCGACGCCGGAGGCGTGCTGCGCCCCGGCCGCGTCGACCTGCTGCTGACGATGGTGCCCGCCGTGCCGGGCCACCGCCTCACCGACGCGGTGGTCGACTCAGCGGAGGCGCTGCGGGCGCTGATCGGCGAGCCCACTGCGCTGGTCTGCGCCAAGATCACCAACCGCCTGAACGGGCTGACCCGACACTTCGTCGAACGGTCCCCGCTCGTGCTGGTGGCCACCAGCGATCCCGCCGGGGGCTGCGACGTGTCGCCCCGAGGCGATCCCGCCGGTTTCGTCCGCATCCTCGACGACCGGACCCTGCTCATCCCCGAGCGGCCCGGCAACCGCATCGCCGACACGCTGACCAACCTCCTGGCGCATCCCCGCATCGGTCTGCTGTTCCTGGTTCCCGGCGTGACCGAGACCTTCCGTGTCAACGGACGAGCGACGCTCGTGACCGACGCCGACCTGCTCGCCCCGAGCGCCGTCGAGGGGCGCGTGCCCCGGCTGGGGATCGTCGTCGACATCGAGGAGGCCTACACGCAGTGCTCCAAGGCCTTCCTGCGCTCCGGGATCTGGGATCCCGACCGCTTCGTGAGCCGTGACGAACTGCCCAGCAACGGGGAGATCATGCGGGCCATCCATGCGGAGCGGGGCGACGACGGCTTCGACGCCGCTGGCTACGACACCGAGCGCGCTGCCCGCTACGCCCGTCGTGAAGGCTTCTACTGACCCAGGTGCCCCATCGCCGCAGGATCGCCGACGCCGGTTGCTCAGCGCAGCGGGGGCCGGTCGGCGAGCAGCTCGCGGAAGCCGGCCAGTTCGGCGGGGTCCATCCGCACGAGATAGCGGTCCTCCGGGAACGTGCCGTTCTCGACGTCGAGGCGGTACTCGGTGAACGCGGCGATGCGTTCGCGTTGGAGCCGGGCGTGCTCGGCGGCGAAATCCCGGTACACCTTGGAGTGACGGGGCAGGTGCCCGGTGTTCTCACCCAGCACGTCGACCGAGAAGAGGTACTGGGCGTCGCAGCCCGCCCCTGAACCCATCGACCACAGCGACAGACGCGACATCCGCCTGCTGATCTCCGTCGCCACCTCGGCAGGCACGACTTCGATCTCCACGGCGATCGCTCCGGCGCGTTCATAGGCGAGGCACTCCTCGTACAGCGCGAAGGCCTGATCGGCGCGCTTGCCGACGGCCCGGAACCCGCCCGTCCAGGTGGCCCGGGAGGGGACCAGCCCGACGTGGCCGACGACCGGGATGTGCTCGCGGGTCAGGAACTCGACGGTCGACAGGCTCCCCGAGCAGTAGACGCAGTCGGCCCCGCCGTCGAGCATCTGCCCGGCGAAGCGGAGGTAGTCCTCGCGGGGCCCGGCTTCGAGGTGCGTGCGCCCCGTGAGGGTGAACAGCGACGGGGCGACCTCCCGGTACCGGGGGTGGGTGACGAGCTCGGGCGGGGCCGATGCGAGGTCGATCCCGGCCGATTCGGCGGCCGCAGCCTCGTCGAGGGTGAAGATGCGGAGCATCGTGAGCTGGCGCTTCCCCTTGAGCGCGGCGAGATCGGCGACGGTCAGGCGGGTGCGGCTCACGGCGTGGCCTCCGACGGTTCAGGCCGCGTGGGCCGAGG
>JBIKWW010000169.1:0-7301 GCA_044356125.1 Acidimicrobiia bacterium | reverse complement strand
TGGAGCTGACCGATCACCTCGTGCAGACGGTCGACGCCCCCGCCCACGGCGGCCGACCCGACCCCCTGCCAATCGGGCAGGAAACGGGCCAGCGCCTCGGTCGTGGTCGGCTCGATCTCCTTGCGCAGCAGGGCCAGGGTGCGCTGGCGGATCAGGCGCAGCACGTCGGGATCGCACCACTCCCGGCCCGACCCCCCGGGCCGGAACTCGCCGGTCAGCAGCAGCCCGGCGCGCACCCGGGCGGCGAGCGCCTCCTCGACCGCCTCCACGGCGACCCCGAAGCGGCCCGCCGCCTCCGCCGCCGTGAACGGACCGTGGGTCCGGGCGTAGCGCACGAGCAGCGAGGCGAGCGGCCCGCCGTCGCCCTCCCAGGGGGCGAGCCAGGCGTCGGCCAGCCCGGGTGGGATCACACAGCCGAGAGCGTCGCGGTACCGGGCGGCATCCTCGGCGACGATCGCCCGTTCCTCCCCGGCCACCCGCACCACCACCACCCGGCGCTCCCGCTGGAGCACGGCCGTCGCCGAGGCGCCGAACTCCGCTCCACCTACGACCCGCGCCCCGAGCTCGGCCGGGGACAGGTCACCGACCCGTCGCAGCAGATCGTGGACGGCCTCGGCGGTGCGGGCGTGGCGCCGTTCGTCGATCGCCTGCAGCTCGTCCTCGACGGCGGCCAGGGCGCGGGGGTCGAGCAGCTCGCGCAGCTCGTCGGAGCCGAGCAGCTCGGCGAGCAGGTCGCGGTCCAGGGCGAGGGCGGCGGCTCGCCGCTCGGCCAACGGCGTGTCGCCGTCGTACATGAAGTTGGCGATGTACCCGAAGGCCAGCGTCGACGCGAACGGGGACGGGTGCGCCATGTCGAGGCTCACCACCCGGATCCGACGAGCCCGGACGTCGCCGAGGATGCGGGTCAGGGCAGGGACGTCGAAGGCGTCCCGCAGGCACTCCCGGTAGGTCTCGAGCAGGATCGGGAAGCTCCCGTAGCGCGACGCCACCTTCAGCAGGTCGGCCGAGCGCTGGCGTTGGCGCCACAGGGGCGTGCGCTCGTTCGGCTTGCGCTTGGGCAGCAGCAGGGCGCGGGCGGCGTTCTCCCGGAAGCGGGCGGCGAACAGCGCGCTCGACCCCACCTCCGAGACGAGCAGCTCGTCGAGCTCGTCGGGATCGATCAGCGCCCACTCGGCCGGTGGGCTGTCGTCGGCCTCGGGCAGGCGCAGCACGATCCCGTCGTCGCTCCAGATCGCCCGGGCCTCCATGCCGAGACGGTCCCGGATGCGGGCCTCGATGGCCATCGCCCAGGGCGCGTGCACCTGGGCCCCGAAGGGGGTGAGGACGCACAGCTGCCAGTCGCCCAGCTCGTCGCGGTAGCGCTGGACGACGATCTGGCGGTCCGTGGGCAGCGCCCCGCCGGTCGCCTCCTGCTCCTCGCGGACGTACTGGCGCAGGTTGCGGACCGCCAGATCGTCGAGCCCGAAGGCATCGTGCAGCTCCTCGTCGGTCCGCTGGTCGACCGTGCGCAGGAACTCGCCGATGGCCCGACCCAGCTCCTCGGGCCGGCCCAGCTTGTCGCCGTGCCAGAACGGCATCTTGCCGGGGATCCCGGGGGCCGGGGTGACCACGACCTTCGAGGGGGTGATGTCCTCGATCCGCCACGTCGAGGCACCCAGCAGGAAGGTCTCACCCACCCGGGACTCGTAGACCATCTCCTCGTCGAGCTCCCCGATCCGGGTGCCCTCGGGCGTGACGACGGCGTAGAGCCCGCGGTCGGGGATCGTCCCGCCGTTGGTGACGGCGAGCAGCCGGGCGCCGGGACGGGCCCGGAGCTCCCCCGACATCCGGTCCCACGTGATCCGGGGCCGCAGATCGGAGAACTCGTCGGAGGGGTAGCGGCCCGAGAGGAGATCGAGCAGGCCGTGGAGGACGTCGTCGCCGAGGTCGGCGAAGTTGGCCGTACCCCGGGCCACGGCGGCGACGTCGCTGACCGTCACCTGCTCGTCCACCGCCACCATGGCCACGATCTGCTGGCAGAGCACGTCGACGGGGTTGCGGGGCACCCGCGTCTCCTCGATCGACCCGGACAGCATCCGGTTCGTCACCACCGCCGCGGTGATGAGATCGCCCCGGAACTTGGGGAACACCTTGCCCACGCTCGGCGCCCCGACCTGGTGACCGGCCCGGCCCACCCGCTGCAGGCCGCTGGCCACCGACGAGGGCGCCTCGACCTGCACCACGAGATCGATCGCCCCCATGTCGATGCCCAGCTCCAGCGAGCTCGTGGCCACCAGGGCGGGCAGGCGGCCCGCCTTCAGGGCGTCTTCGATCTCAAGGCGCTGCTCCCGGGCGATGGAGCCGTGATGGGCCCGGACGAGGTCCTCTCCGGCCAGCTCGTTCAGCTTGGCGGCCAGCCGCTCGGCCAGCCGCCGCGAGTTCACGAAGATCAGCGTGCTCGTATGCGCGCGTATCAACTCCAGGAGCTTCGGGTGGATGGCCGGCCAGATGGAGCTGCGCTGCTCGGCGTCGCCCGCCGCCGCCCCCAGGAGCACCGGCTCGCCGTCGGCCCCCAGCTGGGGCCGCCCCAGCTCCGACATGTCCTCGACCGGCACCACGACCTCGATGTCGAGCTGCTTGCGGACGCCCGTGTCCACCACCGTGCAGGGGCGCTGCCGCCAGGTTCCATCGGATGCCTGCTCGCGACCGACGAGGAACTTGGCCACCTCCTCCAGCGGCCGCTGCGTGGCCGACAGGCCGATGCGCTGCGGCGCCCGGTTGCCCGCCGCCGCGACCTGGCGCTCGAGGCGCTCCAGCGACAGCGCCAGATGGGCGCCGCGCTTGGTGTCGGCGAGCGAGTGGATCTCGTCGATGATCACCGTCTCCACCCCGGCCAGGATCCGACGGGCCTCGCTGGTGAGGATCAGGTAGAGGCTCTCGGGTGTGGTGACGAGGATGTCGGGCGGGTTGCGCTGGATCCGGCGGCGTTCGTCGGCCGCCGTGTCGCCGGTGCGGGTGGCGACGCTCACGTCGGGGAGCGGCCGACCCTGGCGCAGGGCCTCCCGGGCGAGTCCGGCGAGCGGCGCCCGGAGGTTGCGCTCGATGTCGTAGATGAGGGCCTTGAGCGGCGACACGTAGAGCACCCGGACCCCGGGCGCCGCCCCGGGGTCGCGTGGATGGGTGGCCAGGCGGTCCAGCGACCACAGGAACGCGGCGAGCGTCTTGCCCGAGCCGGTGGGGGCCAGGATCAGCGTGTGGTCCCCCGAGGCGATCGCCTTCCAGCCCTGGGCCTGAGCGCTCGTGGGTGCGGCGAAGCTCTGCTCGAACCACGCCCGGGCGACCGGGCTGAAGGGTGCGAGCGCATCGGACACGGGTCCCAGGATACGGATGGGCCCCGACAGCGCGGACGGGGTCGTCTCCGGCGACACGGTCGCAGGCGGACCCGCCGTCCTACGGAGCGCTCATCCAGCGGGCGATCCGTGACTCATGCACGTGCGGGATGCAGGAGTGTCCAGGCGGGCGGGCCGTCGGGCGCGAGGGTGAACTCGGCGGTGACCTCGAAGCCGAGCGAGCGGTAGAAGCCGACGTTGCGCGGGTTGGTCGTCTCGAGGTGGGTGGGCAGGCCGAGCGCTGTCGACCGCGTCAGGCCGCGGCGCACCAGCCGGCTGCCGAGACCTTCGCCGTGCCGCACCGGGTCGACGGCGAGGAAGTTCAGGTACGCGTGCGGCTCTGAGGGATGCGATGCGCCGAAGACACGGAGGCCCGCGCCGATGACTGCGGCTCGCTCCACCCCGAGCAACGCCCCCATGAGCCCGACCAGCGTCGGCGCCTGCGGGAACGTCAGCGGCGCGTCGATCGGCGTCCGCCAGAGGGCGACGCCGACGATCTCGTCGCCGTCACGCTCGACATCGGCGTACCCGGCGCTCACGTAGGAATCGACGAACACGCTGAGCCACGCCGAGGTCGCATCGAACCGCACGCGTTCATCGGGGAACAGCCACGCCATCAGCGGATCGTCGGCGAACGCGCGACCGACGACCGATCTCGCGGCGAGAAGCTCGGGCACCGTCAGCATCGTCATGGCGTCGACCTTACGGCGGCGGAATCCGCCCGGCGCAGCCGCAGCGTCCGTGCCATCGTGTCGGCCCGCTATGGACACCGTGCACCTCCACGACGTCGTCGATCCCGGGCTGCTCGCCGAGATGGTCGACCGCGGCTTCATTCGACGCACTGCGCACCCGACGCTGCCGATGTCGATCCTCAACTACACCCAGACCGCGCAGTTCGAGCGGCAGTGGAACGAAGCGACGACCCGTTGCCGCGGCCTGGTCGTCCATCACGATGGCATCGTGCTGGCGCGCCCGTTCGCCAAGTTCTTCAACTACGGCGAGCACGACACCCTGCCCGAGGGGCGCGTCACGGTCACCGACAAGCTCGATGGCTCGCTGGGCATCCTGTACCCCACGCCTGACGGGCCCGCCATCGCGACCCGTGGTTCACTGGCGTCCGACCAGGCCGCGCATGCGACGGCCGTCCTGCGCGATCGGTACGCTCGCTTCGCCCCACGTCGAGGTGTCACCCACCTCTTCGAGATCATCTACCCGGAGAACCGCATCGTCGTCGACTACGGCCTGATGGACGATCTCGTCCTGCTCGGCGCAGTCGACATCGCGACCGGCCGGTCCCTCGACCTCGCCGACGCAGCGGACGGCTGGACGGGCCCCGTCGTCGAGCAGTTCGACCACGCCTCCTTCGAGTCCGCGCTCGCCGCGCGACCGCGTGAGAACCGCGAGGGGCTCGTCGTGCACTTCGTCGACGACGACATCCGCGTGAAGATCAAGCAGGAGGACTACGTCCGACTCCACCGGATCGTGACGGGAGTGTCGACCACGTCGATCTGGGAGGCGATGGCCACGGGCCTGCCGCTCGACGACCTCCTCGAGCAGGTCCCCGACGAGTTGTTCGCGTTCGTCGAGGCGACCCGACGAGATCTTCAGGGCCGCTTCGACGCGCTCGTCGCGGAGATCGACGAGCGTCTCGCGGCTGTCCTCGCCACGCTTCCGGCCGATCCGGTTCGCAAGGACATCGCCCTGGCGATCACGGCGCTGGACGGGTTCGCCCTGCGCCACTGCCTCTTCGCCCGTCTCGACGGCAAGCCCATCGACCGGGCCGTGTGGGATCACATCCGTCCGGCGTTCGCACGGTTCGGTCGGAGCGGGGAGGATGACCGGTGATGGCCAGGCCCACCCCCGCGCCCACGCTCACGATGACCAGGGGCCTGCCCGGCTCCGGCAAGTCGACCTGGGCCGAGCAGGCCGTGCTCGACGCGAAGCCCGGCGCGATCGTGCGCGTCAACAAGGACCTCCTGCGCACGATGCTGCACGCCGGCCGCCACCAGGGCAAGACCGAGAAGCAGGTGCTCCAGACGCGCGACGCGATCGTCGCCCTGCATCTCGCGTCGGGCGTCTCGGTGATCGTCGACGACACCAACCTGGCGCCCCACCACGAGGTCCGCCTGCGCGAGCTGGCGGCCGAGGCAGGAGCGCGGTTCGAGCTGCGCGACTTCACCGACGTCGATCTCGAGGTCTGCATCGAGCGGGACCGGACCCGGGCGCGGACCGTCGGGGAGCGCGAGATCCGGAAGATGTGGGCTGAGTACATCGCCGCCACTCCGGAGCGCCCGACGGCGCCCGCCGGTTCCCCCCTGGCAGTGATCTGCGACATCGACGGCACCCTCGCCATCAAGGGCGACCGCAGCCCCTTCGAGTGGATGCGCGTGGGCATCGACACCCCGAACGCCGCTGTTGTCGAGGCGGTACGGCGGCTCGCGTCGACGGGCGTGGAGATCCTCTACACGTCGGGCCGCGACGAGGTCTGCCGCGACCTCACGCGGGCGTGGCTCGACGAGCACGTCGGTGTCGACGGGCCCCTGTTCATGCGCCCGCGGAACGACATGCGCAAGGACTCCATCGTGAAGCGCGAGCTCTTCGATGCGAACATCCGCGGCCGCTACCACGTGCTCTTCGTGCTCGATGACCGCAACCAGGTCGTGCACACCTGGCGTCACGAGATCGGCCTCGACTGCTTCCAGGTCGCCGGAGGCGACTTCTGAGTTCGGTGCCGGAGGCGACTTCTGGGTTCGGTGCCGGAGGCGACTTCTGGGTTCGGTGCCGGAGGCGACTTCTGGGTTCGGTGCCGGAGGCGACTTCTGGGTTCGGTGCCGGAGGCGACTTCTGGGTTCGGTGCCGGAGGCGACTTCTGGGCTCAGCGATGGTGGCCGCCGGCGGCCAGGACGCTGCGCACGACCGAGACCACCCGCCGGGGCTCCCGCTCGACCTGCACCGGGGTGAATGCCAGCCAGCGGAACGACATCGCTTCGAACGACGTCCGGCGGCGGTAGTCCTCCTCGAACCGGGTGTCGTGGAACTCACGGCCGTCGATCTCGATGAGGATGCCGTCCGCCGGGGTCAGGCAGGAGGGGCGGCGGCGCGCCCGGAACGGAGCGACGAAGTCGACCCGGTAGCGCCGGCGGCCGTCGACAACCTCGACCTGGCGCCACAGGGAGATCCCGGCCGACCGGGCGAGCTGGACGAAGCGGGTCTCGGCGTAGCTCTCCGTCGGTGGCTCGTCGGGCCGGCGGCGCAGCACCGCCCGGAGGAGATGATCGCCCGGGTGCGCGCCACCGCTTCGGGCCGCCGCCAGGTCGTCGAGGGTCACGTCGCCTCGGCGGATGGCGTGCTCGACGGCGAGTTCGACACGGTCCATCGCCGGGATCGGAGCGTCCGGGAGCCCGTGGAGGTGTCGCAGCACCACGGCGACGGGAGCGACGGGGATGCCGTCGATGAGGTGCCGGTCGAAGTGGCGGGTGCGGATGATCCCCGGTTCGCTCGATGCGTGATGCGGTGCGCACCACAAGGGCAGCCAGGTCTCGTCGCGGAACCCGTCGAGCCCGCGGAGGGCTGCTGCGGCCGGACCGGTCATGGCGCGTCGGCGCTCGGACATGGGTACCCCCCCGGTTTCGTGGACGATGAGGGGGAGAGCACCGACCTTCGCACGAGCCGGCAGGCCCGGGCAAGGCCCGACCCGGCCCGGGCATCCCAACCCGGCCCGTGGGAGGCCGGATCGGCCTCGGATTCCCGGCGGTTGGGATGCGGCAACGGGGGAGGTTGGGATGGGCCGGGTTCCCCGGAGGCCTCAGGTCTCCTCGCCCGGACCCCAGTAGCCGATCACCCGCCAGCCCTCGTCGGGGAAGCCGGCGGGGGGGGGCCCCCTGGGCGCCGGGGGGGTGTGGGGGGGGGGGGGGGGGGTGGGGGTGGGGCCCG
>JBIKWW010000180.1:0-6989 GCA_044356125.1 Acidimicrobiia bacterium | reverse complement strand
AGCGTGGTTGTCGGGGGCGTGCAGGTAGGTGGCGATGGCGCCGTCGGCGGCGATCCGGCGGGCGGCGGTGACCACGAGACGGCGGGCGATGCCCCGCCCGCGCAGGGCCGCCTCGGTCCCGACGCTGATCTCGTGCCCCCACCGGTCGTGCTGCTTGCGGCCGACTCCGGCGCCGTAGCGGCCATCGTCGTCCCAGGCCACGAGCACGTCACCGTTGAACGGCTTCAGCCAGGCGGGCACGCGGGGGTCGGCGGTGGGCACCCACTCGCCCTCGTCGGGGATGTCGGGCAGCGTGTGCATCCAGCGGAAGAAGCCGAGCGACTGGGTTCCCGGATGCCCGAGGGCGCGCCGCAGCGCCCCGCTGCGGCGCAGGCGGTCGAGGTCGTCGGCGAGGGACTCGCCGGCCAGCACCGCCCCGATCGGGTCCACGGCCTCGGGCGGCACCGACAGGATGGCGGCCGTCGGGGTGGCGATGCCGATGAGGTCGTGCACCTTGCCGTCCCAGCCGGGGACGGTCCGCCTCGGGGAGCCCACGACGGTGATGCCGGGACGGGTCGGTGGCCACGCCCCGAGCCAGTCCTGCAGGTGTGCGACCAGCAGCGGGGGGACGGCGTCCGGGGTCACCGGGTCAACCTATCCCCGCGTACGGTGGCCGGATGGATCCGCAGCCCGACCCGACCAGTTCCCCCACCCCGCCGACCAAGCCCCAGGTCACCGTTCCGGAGGGGCCGCCGCCGACGGAGCTCGTTCTGATCGACCACGTGGTGGGCGACGGCCAGGAGGCCGAGGCCGGTCGTCTGGTGCGGGTCCACTACGTGGGTGTGTCCTGGTCGTCGGGCGCCCAGTTCGACGCCTCGTGGGACCGCCGGGAGCCGTTCACCTTCCCCCTCGGGGCGGGGCACGTGATCGGCGGCTGGGACCAGGGCGTGCAGGGCATGCGGGTGGGAGGCCGCCGGGAGCTGCACATCCCGCCCCACCTCGGGTACGGCAGCCGGGGCGCAGGCGGCGTGATCCGCCCGAACGAGACGCTGATCTTCGTCGTCGATCTCCTCGCCGTGGGCTGAGACCGGACCGGCGGGTACGGTCGGCGCCGATGGCGACGACTTCGGCGGTCGGGGCGGTGGGGACGGAACCCGCCGGGATCTGGGCCCCGCTGCGCCACCGGCACTTCCGGCACTTCTTCTCGGCCGCCGTGGTCTCCAACGTGGGGGCCTGGATGCAGTCGGTGGCCACCCCGTTCGTCGTCTACGACCTGACCCGCTCGGAGGCCTGGCTGGGGGCGTCGGCCTTCATCACCATGATCGTCGGCACCCTGGCCAACACCCCGGGCGGCCTGCTCGCCGACCGGTTCGACCGGCGCCTCGTGCTGACCGTGACGCAGGCCCTGCAGATGGTGGCGGCGGGCGTCCTGTGCGTCCTGTTCGTGATCGGCGAACCCGCCATCGCCACGGTGCTGGGGCTCATGGTCCTGAGCTCGCTCGGGGCGGGCCTCAACTCGCCCGCCTGGTCGAGCATCATCCCCACGCTGGTGCCCCGGGGTGAGCTCCCCGGGGCGATCCGGCTCAACTCGATGCAGTTCGCGCTCTCCCGGACCCTCGGCCCGCTGCTCGGTGGCGTGCTGCTCAAGGCGTTCGGCCCGGCCGTCTGCTACGGCGTCAACGCCGTCACCTACCCGGTCCTGATCGTGGCCGTCCTGGCGGTCCCGGCCCGTGCCGGGAACTCCGACGGGCAGCGCCTCACGCTGCGCCGGGCCGTGCGGGACGTCGCCGACGGCTGGCGGTACCTCGCCTCCGACCGGGTGCTCGTGTATCCGCCGCTGGCCACGCTCGTCATCGCCGGCTTCGGCTTCGGGATGACGTCGCTGGCCCCCGCCCTGGCCGACATCAAGCTGGGTCGCCTGGCCAATGACAACGGCTCGCTCCTGGCGGCGTTCGGGGTCGGCGGGCTGGTGGGGGTCTTCGCCGGCTCCGTGCTCGCTCGCCGGGTGCGCCCGGGAGCCCAGATGCTGCTCGTGTTCGCCGGCTGGATCGGGGGGACCGTCCTGCTGGCGGCGACGGGTGTGTTCGGGGTGGGGCTGGCGGCCCTGGCCCTCATGGGGATGGTCCACGGCCACGGGGGCATCACCCTGAACACGGTCATGCAGGCCGCCACCACGGACGCGTACCGGGGCCGGGTGATGGGGAGCTACCTCCAGATGTTCTTCCTGGGGTCGGCGCTCGGATCGCTCCTGCTGGGCCTGATCGCCGAGCACTGGTCGCTGACCGCCGCGGTGCTCACCTCCACGGTGGTGTTCGTCGCGTTCGGGCTGGTGTCGATCGTGGCCTTCGATCGCCTGCGCCTGCTCGACGACGTTCGGGAGGCGCCGCTGCGGGCCGGCTCGCCGGGTGGGTGAAACCCCCGGAACCCGGTACCGTCGCGCCCATGCGCAGCTACGACAAGATCTACATCGACGGTGCCTGGGTGGCGTCCGGCACCGGGTCGATCGAGGTGATCGACGCCTCGACCGAGCAGGTGATGGGGTCGATCCCCGAGGGGACCGCGGCCGACGTCGACCGCGCCGTCGCCGCCGCGGCGGCCGCCTTCGAGTCCTGGTCGTCGACGCCCTCCGACGAGCGGGCCAAGTACCTCGTGCGGATCCAGGAGGCCATGGGCGCCCGCATGGACGAGATCGCCGAGGTCATCACCGGTGAGGTGGGCATGCCGCTGGGCATGTCGAAGATGATCCAGGCGGGGCTGCCCTTCGCCGAGTGGGGCGTCAACGCACAGGTGCTGTCCACCTACGAGTTCGACGAGCAGATCGGCAACTCGCTCGTGACCCGGGAGCCGATCGGCGTGGTCGGCTGCATCACCCCGTGGAACTACCCGCTCCACCAGATCGTGGCCAAGATCGCGCCGGCCATGGCCGCGGGCTGCACGGTGGTGCTCAAGCCCTCCGAGGTGGCGCCCCTGAACGCCTTCATCATGGCGGAGATCATCCACGAGGTCGGCCTGCCCGCCGGGGTCTTCAACCTCGTGTCGGGCACGGGCCCGGTGGTGGGGGAGGCGATCGCCGCCCATCCCGACGTCGCCATGGTCTCCTTCACCGGGTCGACCCGGGCCGGCAAGCGGGTGATGGAGGTCGGCGCGCAGACGGTGAAGAAGGTGTCGCTGGAGCTCGGTGGCAAGTCCGCCGCCGTGATCCTCGACGACCTCGACGGGGAGGCGCTCCAGAAGGCCGTGGGCAAGGCCCTCGGACAGTGCTTCCTGAACAGCGGCCAGACCTGCACGGCCCACACCCGCATGGTGGTGCCGGCGTCCAAGCACGACCAGATCGTCGACATGGTGGCCGGCTTCATGCCGTCGTGGACGGTCGGCGACCCCAAGACCAACGCCGGCAAGCTCGGCCCGCTCATCTCCGACGTGCAGCGCACCCGGGTGCGGGGCTACATCCAGAAGGGCATCGACGAGGGCGCCACGCTGGTGGCGGGCGGAACGGCCCAGCCCGAGGGCCTGCCGACCGGCTACTACGTGCAGCCCACCGTGTTCGCCAACGTCACCACGGACATGACCATCGCCCAGGAGGAGATCTTCGGGCCGGTGCTGTCGATCCTCCCGTACTCCGACGACGACGACGCCGTCCGGATCGCCAACGCCACGGTCTACGGCCTGGCCGGGGGCGTGTGGGCGGCCGACAAGGACCGTGCCATCGCGTTCGCCCGGCGGATGCGCACGGGCCAGGTGGACATCAACGGCGGCGGCTTCAACCTGCAGGCCCCGTTCGGGGGCTACAAGCAGAGCGGCAACGGGCGGGAGCTCGGCCGCTACGGCCTCGAGGAGTTCCTCGAGGTCAAGTCGATGCAGCTGTGAACCCGGGCCGGAGCGGGGACGGAGCGGGGCCGAACCCGACCTGAACCCGACCTGAACCCGACCCGACCGGGCCGGCGTCGCCCGAGCAGCGGCGCCGGCCCGTTCGCGTGCTTTCCCGTTCGCGTGCGCCGGCCCGTTCGCGCGCGCCGGGCCCCGGGCCAGCCATCGCCGGGCCAGCCCTTGCCGGGCCCGTGCCGCTGTGTAGGGTCCGCGGCGATGGCACGCGACCCCGACCACGACGAGCCGGACCCCGCGCCCCGGCGCCGGGAACCGCTCAACCCGGCCTACGCCATCCTCGCCGGGGCGATCCTGACAGCGACCGCCGGCATCGTCGCCGCCGTGCTCAACATCCGCTCCTCCGAGCGGCTCTCGGCCGAGCGCGAGCGCACCGACGCCGCCGCCCGCCGGGAGGCCGACCTCCAGGAGCAGGTCGCCGACCTCAAGGTGCAACTCGACGAGGCCAACGCCCGGATCGCGGCCATGAGCTCCTCGACGGTCCGGACGTCCACCCCGGCCGTCCTGCCGTCGATCGTGGTGGTCATGCCGACCGTCGCCTCGGTTCCGTCCGCCGGACCCTCCGACGCCCCCACGAGCTCGACCACGACGACGACCCGTCGCCCGCCGGTGGGCGCCACCGCTACGGCCGTCCCTCCTCCCGAGGGGTCCGCCACCACCCTGGGCGGCCCGCCCGTCACGCCCGCCCCTCCGGCGGCCACCTCGACGACGACGCCGCCGTCGGCCGGCGGGGCCGCCGCCCCGGGCCCCACCGCGACGGCCCCCAACGCCACGGGGAGCCCGCCCGGTGCCGCGGCGGCTCCGGGTCCGGCCCCCGGGGCGACCTCCACGTCCACGACCATCCCGCCGCACCTCACCACGACCAGGGTCCAGAGCGGTTAGCGGCGCCCACCCCGTTCGGTGCGGCGCAGCTCCGGCCGGACCACCAGGGCCCGCGTCACGAAGCGGCGGTCGGACCACTGCTCCTTGTAGTCGAGCGGCATCCCGAGGTCGTAGGTGGACAGATGGTCAGCGATGCAGCGCCGGACCTCGTGCCACTGCAGGAGGTGCCCGATGGAGGCGTCCCGGTAGTCCTGGTCGTAGCTGATCTGCAGGCCGCGGTACACGGAGCCGTGGACCCCGCCGAGGATGAACCCGACGTCGCGGCCCTCGTGCCGGGCGATCACGGCCCGGCTCCGGCCGTCGTGGTGCAGTCGGGTCACCATCGCGCTGAACCCCTCGCCCATGCGGTCGCCGAGCAGCCCGCTGCCGTCGCGTCCCTTCCACGATCGGGCCTCCACGCCGATGACCCGCTCCAGCAGGGACGCGACCGGCGCGTCGTCGAGGATCTCGAAGGTGATGCCGTCACGCTCGGCGGCACGTTCGGCGCGCCGCAGGTTCCGCCGGAAGCGGGGGGACCGGGCGGCGAGGAAGGCGTCGGGTTCGCCGGGCAGATCGGCCTGGCAGCGCTCGACGGCCAGGCCCGCCCCGACGACCTCCACGTGGCCCTGGAGCGCCTCGCCGACGGCCTGCTCCAGCGGCGAGCCGGGGACGAGGCCGGGAAGGACGAGGTAGGAGGCATCGATCTCCACGGCGGCCCGCAGGGCGCCGGCGACGGCCCGCCCGTCCACGTCCCCGGGGGTCGGTCCGACGATGGCCGGTGCGTAGGACCACACGACGTCGGGGCCCATGAGCGCCAGGTGTCCGCTGTCGAGCACGACGGGGGCGAGCACGGCCGTCCGTGTTCCGTCGGTGAGGATGACGGTCTCGTCGGGCTCACCCCAGGTGTCGAGCACGGGCAGCATCCAGTCGCTCGACGCGCAGTACGGATCGACGGAGGCGAACGGCGGCCCGGCGAGTGCGTCGACGGCGGCGTCCCAGCCCACCCGGAGCCCCTCCAGTTCGCGGCGTGTGATCCGGTCCACCGCCGCCAGTGTGGCCCGCCCGATAGGTTGTCGTCATGGCAGGGACCCTGAGCGCACCGACCGCCCCCCGAGTCCGCATCGAGCGGGCCGGCACCGCCACCGGCCTGCCGGCAGGCGTGGCCCGCATCACCCTCGACTGGCCCGAGAAGCGCAACGCACTGTCGCTCGCCCACATGAACACGCTCATCGCCGCCCTGCGGGAGGTGGCCGGAACCGATGCCCGGGGCATCGTGCTGGCGGCCGAGGGCCCGGTCTTCTCGGCGGGCCACGACTTCGCCGACATGGCCGGGCAGAACCTGCCCTTCATGCGCAGCCTCCTGCAGACCTGCACCGAGCTGATGACCCTCGTGCAGCAGATCCCCCAGCCGGTGCTGGCCCGGGTGCACGCGCTGGCCACGGCGGCGGGCTGCCAGCTGGTGGCGAGCTGCGACCTGGCGCTGGCCGCCGAGTCCGCCCACTTCGCCCTCCCCGGCGGCAAGGGCGGGCTCTTCTGCCACACCCCGCTCGTCGCCGTGGCGCGCCAGATCGGCCGCAAGCGGGCGCTCGAGCTGGCCCTCACCGGAGACCCGGTCGATGCCGCCACCGCCGCCGACTGGGGCCTCGTCAACCGGGCCGTTCCCGATGCGTCGCTCGACGACGCCGTGGCCGATCTCATCGGCCGGGCCACCCGGGGCTCGACGCTGTCGAAGGCGATCGGCAAGGCCACCTTCTACGGCCAGGTCGATCTCGACCAGCCCAAGGCCTATGCGTACGCCATGGAGGTGATGGCCGCCGGTGCCGTGTCCGCCGACGGCCAGGAGGGGATCGCCTCCTTCCTGGAGAAGCGCCCGCCGCGCTTCACCAACCGCTGAACCCGGCGCGGCCGTGCCGTCCCGCGACCCCCGGCTGCCCGAACACCTCCCCGAGGACTGGGACGTCGACGCCTTCCCCTTCGACGGGGCGCGCATGCACCGCTTCGACCCGTCGACGGAGCTCATCGCGCAGGCGGCGGTCCGCTACGCGCTCGACCGGGTCCGGCTCGACCCGCCGCCGCTCGACGGCCCCCGGACCCGGGAGTTCCTCGACGCCCTCGGCCCGACCGTGACCCTCGAGGGCATCGGGGCCCTGGCCGCCCTGCGCCTGTACTGCGAGCAGTTGGCTCCGGCGTCGATCAGCCAGGACCATCCGCGGGCCCTCTCGTTCGTCCCGGCCGCCCCGACCGAGGCCTCGGGGCTGTTCGACCTG
>JBIKWW010000354.1:0-4181 GCA_044356125.1 Acidimicrobiia bacterium | reverse complement strand
GTTCTGGGAGTTCCCCACGGTGTCGATGGGCCTCGGCCCGATCAACGCCATCTACCAGGCCCGGTTCAACCGGTACCTGCACAACCGCCACATCGCGGACACGTCCCGCTCCAAGGTCTGGTGCTTCCTCGGTGACGGCGAGACCGACGAGCCCGAGGCCCTCGGCGCCCTGTCGCTGGCCGGCCGCGACCAGCTCGACAACCTGATCTTCGTCGTCAACTGCAACCTCCAGCGTCTCGACGGTCCGGTCCGCGGCAACGGCAAGATCATCCAGGAGCTCGAGACCGTCTTCCGCGGTGCCGGCTGGAACGTCATCAAGGTGATCTGGGGCTCGAAGTGGGACGAGCTCATCGCCAAGGACAAGGACGGCGTGCTCCTGCACAAGATGAACACGACCGTCGACGGCGAGTTCCAGAAGTACTCCGTCGAGACCGGCGCCTACATCCGGGAGCACTTCTTCGGGCCCGACCCCCGCCTGCGCAAGCTCGTCGAGCACCTCACCGACGAGGAGCTGCGCAACCTCCCCCGCGGCGGTCACGACTACCGCAAGCTCTACGCCGCCTACAAGGCCGCGTCCGAGCACCAGGGCCAGCCGACCGTCATCCTGGCCAAGACCGTCAAGGGCTGGACGCTCGGGGCCGACGTCGAGGGCCGCAACTCGACCCACCAGATCAAGAAGCTGGACCACGAAGGCATGAAGGTGCTGCGCGACCGCCTGCACCTGTGGGACCTCATCCCCGACTCCGCCCTCGACGGCGAGCCGCCGTTCGTCCGATTCGCCGAGGGCTCGCCCGAGCACGAGTACCTGATGGGCCGTCGGCGCCTGCTCGGCGGCGCGGTGCCCAGGCGGGTCGTGCGGGCCAAGGCCCTGACCACACCGACGGCCGAGTCACCGGTGTTCAACGAGTTCGCCGGCGGGTCGGGCAAGGTGGCGGTCAGCACCACGATGGTGTTCGCCCGCATCATCCGGTCGCTGATGCGGGACCAGGCCGTGGGTCAGCGCGTCGTGCCCATCATCCCCGACGAGGCCCGCACCTTCGGCATGGACGGCCTCTTCAAGGAGGTCGGCATCTACGCCCCGTTCGGCCAGAAGTACGAACCCGTCGACGCCGACCTGGTGCTCTCCTACCGGGAGTCCAGCGCCGGGCAGATCCTGGAGGAGGGCATCACCGAGGCCGGGTCCATGGCCTCGCTGACGGCCGCTGGCACCGCCTACGCCACCCACGGCGTGCACATGCTGCCCTTCTACATCTTCTATTCGATGTTCGGCTTCCAGCGCACCGGCGATCTGGCCTGGGCCTTCGGCGACTCCCGGGGCCGGGGCTTCATGCTCGGGGCCACGGCCGGGCGCACCACCCTCAACGGGGAGGGCCTGCAGCACCAGGACGGCCACAGCCTCGTGCTCGCGTCCACCATCCCCAACCTCGCCACCTACGACCCGGCCTTCGCCTACGAGCTGGCCACCGTGATCGCCGACGGCTGCCAGCGGATGTACGGGCCCCAGGCCGAGGACGTCTGGTACTACGTCACCCTCTACAACGAGAACTACGTGATGCCGCTCATGCCGGCCGGGGTGTCGAGCGGGATCCTCAAGGGCCTCTACCGCTTCGCCGAGCCGCCGGCCGCCGACGCCCTGCCGGCCCGGGCCGAGATCGTGTTCTCCGGCACCGCCTACCGGGCGGCGGCCGAGGCCCAGCAGATCCTGGCCGAGGACTACGGGGTGGGGGCCGGGCTCTGGTCGGCCACGTCGTACAAGGCGCTGCGGGAGGACGCCCTCTCGGTCGAGCGCTGGAACCGCCTGCACCCCAACGAGGCGCCCCGGGTCCCCTACGTGACCCACGTGCTCGGCGACGCCGAGGGGCCCATCGTGGCCGTCAGCGACCACATGAAGAGCGTGCCCGACCAGATCAGCCGGTTCATCCCCGGCGGGTCGGCCCGCTTCACCGTGCTCGGGACCGACGGCTTCGGGCGCTCCGACACCCGGGCGGCGCTGCGTCGGCACTTCGAGACCGACGCCGCCCACATCGTCGTGGCCGTGCTGCACGCCCTCGAGGCCCAGGGCCAGGTCACCCCCGACGTCGTGGCCAAGGCGATCGCCCGGTTCGGGATCGACTCCGACGCCCCCGATCCCCGCCTCGCCTGACGCCGTCGATCCCGGACGAGCCGCACCGGCTCAGCCCTTGGGGGTCGGCTTGAGCCCCGAGCGAAGCTGCTGGTTGGCTGCCTTGGTGGCCTCGCGAGCGGCCTCGTTGGTCGCCTTCGTCGCCTCCCGGGCCGCCTCGTTGGCCGCCTTCGTCGCCTCACGAGCGGCCTCGTTGGCCGACTGCACCGACGTCCGCGTCGCCTCGCAGGTGGCCTTGGCGGCGTCGATGGCGGCCTGATCCGAAGCGTCCTGGCGGGCCGCCTCGCAGGTGGCCTTGCCGTCCGCCACGCGGGCCTCGTTGGCGGTCTTGGTGGCGTCGCGGTTGGCCTTGTTCGAAGCCTCCGTAGCCTCGCGGTTGGCCTGGTTGGAGGCCTTGGTGGCGGCGATGTTGGCCTTGGTCTGGTCGCGGACGGCGGCGATCGAGGAGTTCGGTGCCTTGCTGGCCGTGCTCTTGGCCGTGCTCTTGGCCGTGCTCTTGGCCGTGCTCGCGGTGCTGGTCGTGGTGGCGGCCTGCACCGGGGCCGAGGCGAGGACGAGCGTGCCGGCCAGGGCGACGATGGCGACGGGGAAGGTGCGGATGATGCGGTGGTTCACGGGAGTTCCTCCTGGGTTCGTGGGCGACCGGGTTGCCGCCCACGCACAGGTTCCCGTCACGGTGTGTTGCCGATGTGAAGGAAGAACGATGAGATGACCACGCAGCGTGGTACACCCGTGAGCCGGGATTCGGCGCTGACGACCGTCGCCGGGGCCCAGGGGCGCCCGATCAGGGCGGGCGGCCTTCGTGCGCCGGACGCCGCCCGGCGGCCCGGGGCTTACCGGGACGGCCTGGGCCGGAAGGGCCGGTAGTTGCGGTTCCGGGCCTCGGGAAGGGTGTCGGGCCCGAAGGCGGCACCGTGGTTCCCGGCCACGATCTCGTCGATGAGATCGCGCGGCGTGGCCGGATCGTCGAGGTCGTAGACGATCTGGGTGCGCTTGTCGCCCAGGTACCGGAAGTGCTCGAAACGGGTCGGGCGGTTCGACATCACCGGCGAGGTTACCCGTCGGGCTTCCCCGTCGCCGCCACGGCGTTCACATCCGGTTCACGGAAACGGGTTGGCAGGCCCGTCGCCAGTTGGCATGATCGACCCACCAGAGAAAGGAGGTGGTCCAGATTCATCAACCATTCGGGACGCTGGAGGTGGCTGGCCGTTAAGTCGGCGAGCTGACCGGCTGAGCATCAACCAGCCCAGCCACCCGCCATCCGGTGCCGGGTTCGTCCCTCCGGCACACCAGCCAGATGGCGCCTTTCAGTGATCATGACGTCGGGGTGTCGGCCTTCGGGTCGGCACCCCGATGCGCGTCCGGACCGAGCCGGACCCGCGCGGGTCAGACCGGCCCGTCGGCCTGGGGACCGATCGCCCCGATGCGCTCCAGGTAGCCCAGGTGCGCCTCGAGCACGGCCCGGACGTCGTCAGCGGTCACGGGATGGCCGTCGAGCGCGGAGCGCTCCACGAGCGTCGCCACCATGGCGTCGTCCACCACCGTCAGGTCGCTCACGACCCGCCCGGCCGGTCCGTGAACGACGATCGACTCGTGGGCCAGGCCCCGGCGTTCCAGCTCGGCCAGCTGCCAGTCCAGGATGCGCCGCACGTCGGGGTAGCCGAGCCGACCGGCCAGGTCCTCGGGGAGGTGCTCGGCGATCCAGTCGACGGCCTCCTCCACGTCGAGCGTCGGCACCGGCGAGAACGTGTCGAGCCGCCGTGCCTCGCGGCCGATCGCCACGGCCCCGATGACGAACACGATCGCCATCGTGACGATCCCGGCGACGATGGCGACCACGGCGACCTCAGCTCCCGAACAGGGCGTCGACGTACTCCTCGGCGTCGAAGGGGACGAGATCGTCGATCCCCTCGCCGAGGCCCACGAGCTTGACGGGGATGCCCAGCTCGGTCTGGATGGCGACGGCGATGCCGCCCTTGGCCGTCCCGTCGAGCTTGGTCAGCACGACCCCGGTCAGCATGGCCGCCTCGCGGAACTGGACGGCCTGCGACAGGCCGTT
>JBIKWW010000353.1:0-4182 GCA_044356125.1 Acidimicrobiia bacterium | reverse complement strand
CGCCCCCGCCCCGGCGGGCGCTCCCCGCCGACCCCGGCGCTTCCACCTCCGCGACGACCTGCGAGCCATGGTCGGCGCGCTGATCTTCCTCGTCGTGATGATGGCCATCTTCATGGTCAGCGCTCCCGACGTGTTCCTCGACACCGGGATCTTCACGGCGGTGTTCCTGTCCCTGCCGCTGTTCATGATCCTCGGCCTCGGGCTCGTCTTCGTGACCACCGCCGGGGAGAGCGACCTCTCGTTCCCGTCGACGGTGGCCCTCAGCGGCCTCGCCTACGCCGTCACGTTCACCCGGTTCGGCTTCTGGGCCGGTCTGGTGCTGGCGTTGATCGTCGGCATGGGCTGCGGCCTGCTCAACGGTCTGCTCGTGACCCGGCTCGGCCTGTCGTCGCTCATCACCACGCTGGGCATGAACTTCGCCCTCGCCGGCGTCACGCAGGTGCTCAACAACGGTGAGGTCCGGCTCCTCGCCGGCTTCGACGACTCGCCCATCAGGAGGGCGATCGTCGGTTCCGTCGGGCCCATCCCGGCCCAGATGATCTGGGGGCTGGCGATCGCCCTGGTCCTCGGGCTCGTCTACCACCGGCACCGGTACGGCATCCACGTCCACATCGTCGGCGACAACCCCGACGCCGGGCGGGCCATGGGCGTCAACGTCGAGCGGACCAAGACGATCGCCTTCGTCATCGTGGGCCTGTGCTGTGCGATCAGCGCCGTCATCGCCGTGCTGCTGAACTCGACGTACTTCTCGACCATGGGCGACGGCTACCTGCTCCCGGTGCTCGCCGCCGTCTTCGTCGGCGGTACGCCGGTCGGTGGCGGGCGGGGCACGATCGGGGGGCTGGTCATCGGATCAGCCACCGTCGTGTTCATCCAGACCGGCGTGGTGGCCGTCGGCCTCGACGGCTACTACACGAGCCTCGGCTTCGGCATCGTCATCGTGCTGTCCCTGCTCGGCCACCGCTGGTTCTCCGGCCGGCTCACCCGATGAGGCCACGACCATGATCTTCGAGCACCCCACCACCGACCACATCCTCGAGATCGATCCGGGATCGGGCCTGCCCGTCGCCGTGGGCCATGCCGTCGGCGGCGCTCCCCGGGTCCTGCTGCGATGCGGCATCGAGGCCGTCACGGGCGGCACCGAGCGGCGCGCGCCGACCGGGGGGCTGGACTACGCCGACACCGTCGTGCTCGGCGCGATCCGCCGCCTGGGCGATCCCCGGGTGGTCGAGGGGTCCGACGCCCGCATCGTGGAGGTTCCCGTCGGGATCAGCCGCGAACCCGACGCTTCCCGCGACGGCGGGGCCGAGCGCATCGACGGCGTCCTGCGGTACCGGTTCAACCGCTACGGACCGGGCATCAGCTGGGCGCTCGGGCTCGACGGCGGACAGGACGTGGTCGTCCGCACCGTCGTCCTGAGGGGCGAGGCCGAGCTCGCGACCGACGGCCCGCAGGCCGTGTGGGAGCTGCGGGCCCCCGGGAACTCCGTCGCCTCGGGCGTGGCCCTGGGCGAGCTCACCGCCGACGTGGGCGTGTCCCCACTCGGCGGACTGCGCGGGTCCAGCGCCCTCGTGCACCTCCAGCCCCGCCCCTCGGGACCGTCCGTGGCCCTGTGGTTCGACAACGACACCGAGATCCCCGAGCTGTCCGTGTCCGGGCACGGGCCGCGGACCCTCCGGTGGAAGCTGGACTCGTGCTTCTCCGCCGACCTGGCGGCGTCCGACGCCACCGAGATCGAGTTCCTCTCGGTCGACGTCGGCTGCCCGCCGTGGGCCGACTTCCCGCCCGTGTTCGAGGCCTGGCTGCGCGGTCGTGGCCTGACGGGCCCCGGCCGGCCGCCGGCCTGGCTCGCCCCGGCCATGATCTTCGAGGCCCAGATCGGCTTCTCGGTCTTCGAGCAGACCAACCGCTACTCGCCCTATCCCGAGGTCACGGATCTCATCGCCGACCTCGACCGCATCGCCGGGCTGGGCTTCAGCGTGGTGCAGCTCATGCCGCGCCAGCCCTATCCGAGCTACAACATCCATGACTACGCCGACATCGACGTCGCCTACGGGCCCAAGGCCGACATCGTGGCCCTGGTCGAGGCCTGCCACCGACGGGGCATCCGGATCATCCTCGACGTCCTGCTCCATGGGGTCCTCGACCAGGAATCCATCGGTACGGCCGCCGACGGCGTGCGCAGCGGACCCTTCCAGGCGCTGATCGCCGGGGGGACGACCGACAGCTTCAGCACCGACGTGAACGACTGGACGAACTACCTCGTCGCCTGGTCCCGTCACATCCTCGACTTCGAGCCGTACTGGAAGGCCGGCAGCCCGCCCGTCGCTGCGCTCATCGCCGAGCACCCCGAATGGTTCTCGCGCAACAGCGCAGGCGAGATCACGGGCGTGTACACGAAGGCCTTCGACGCCCGGAACCGCTCCTGGCAGCGCTACTTCACCGACGCCATGTGCCACCTGGTCCGCGAGCTCGACATCGACGGCTTCCGCTTCGACGCGCCCACCTACAACGACTTCGCCAACTGGGCGGACTGGGCCAGGGGACGAGCCGGGGCCTCGGCCCTGGCCTGTAGCGGGCTGTTCGAGCGGCTTCGCCCCGTCCTGCGGGCGCTGAAGCCCGACCTGCTGCTCTACACCGAACCGTCCGGCCACGTCCTGCGGCGCTCGATGGACCTCAACTACAACTACGACGAGCAGTGGCTCGTCACCGCCGTGGCCCACCCGGGCTCCGGGCAACCGTGGCGGGTGTCGGACGCCAAGGGCCTGGCCGCCTGGATGCGCGACCGCGACGCGCTGCTGCCGGCAGGCTCGATGACCGCCCACCACATCGATTCCCACGACACGTTCTGGTGGCCTTCGTGGGGCGCGAAGTGGCGCCGGGAGCAGTTCGGGGCCGAGCTGTTCCGGCTGCTGACCGTGATCTTCGGGGCTCTGCCCGGCCCGTTCATGATGTTCGTCGGCGGCGAGGACGGGATCGAGGACGTCCTTCCCCGGCTGGCCCGCCTGAAGGCCGAGCCGACCTGGCACGGCGGCGAGGCCACGTGGTGGTGCCAGGACACGGTCCCGGACTCCGTGTTCGGCCTGACGCGCCGGAATCAACAGGAGTCGCTCAGCGTGGTGGTCAACCTTGCCGATGGACCCGTGCGCTTCGACGGACCCGACACCGCCCACGGGCACGACGGGGAGCCCGAGATCCTCTTCAGCCTCGGCCGGGACTCGATCGGGCCGATGATCGAGCTCGGCGCCCGTTCGGCGGTGGCCTACCGGCGACGTCGACCCCCGGCGACGTGATGGCGTGCCCGACGGTCCCGGCGGCCCCAGCCCAACCCGGCCCCAGCCCAACCCGGCCCCAGCCCAACCCGGCCCCAGCCCAACCCGGCCCCAGGCCAACCCGGCCCCAGGCCAACCCGGCCCCAGGCCAACCCAACCCAACCCAGCCCAGCCCAGCCCAGCCCAGCCCATCGTCGACCGGAGGTGCCATGGCCCCCTCGTCCCCGCTTCGTGACTACTCGCTGACCGGGCCCGAGAACCACCGGGCCGCCGAACGCGGCCTCGCCTCGGCGGAGTGGTACCAGTCACCCGTCCCCCGTCCGCTGATGAAGGAGCTGATGGCCCGCAGCAACGGCCGGGCCACCCGCGACACCGTGATCTGGCTCGGCCTGCTCGTCGGCAGCGGTGTCCTGGCCCACCTCGCTTGGGGGTCGTGGTGGGCCGTTCCGGCTTTCGCCGTCTACGGCACCCTGTACGGGTCGGTGAGCGATCCGCGCTGGCACGAGTGCGGCCACCGGACGGCGTTCCGCACGCGCTGGCCCAACGACGTCATCTACGTGATCGCCTCCTTCATGGCCATGCGGGAGCCGGTGTCGTGGCGGTGGAGCCACACCCGCCACCACGACGACACCATCGTCGTCGGACGCGACAAGGAGATCGCAGCCAAGCGGGGCACGCCCGTGTGGCACTACCTCGTCGAGCTGGTCGGATGGTTCAGCGTGACCTCCGAGTTGCGCAAGCTGGCCCGCAACCTCAGGGGCTTGCTCGACCCCGAGGACGCCGACTTCGTGCCCGACGGCGAACGGCCCCGGGCCGTGCGGTCGGGCCGGATCATGGTGGTGGCGCTGCTCGTCCCCGTCGCCGCTGCGGTCGCCTTCGGAAGCGTCGAACCCCTGCTGTTCGCCGGTGT
>JBIKWW010000351.1:0-4184 GCA_044356125.1 Acidimicrobiia bacterium | reverse complement strand
CAGCTCGTCGACGCCACGATCATCGGGTACCCCCTCGGTGGCCTCGGGGCCCCGGCCACGATGGTCGAGGGCCGTCTGCCGACGGCCGACGGCGAGGCCGTGGCCAGCGAGCTCAACGCCCCCGACGGATTCGACATCGGCGACGTCGTGCGGGTCGAGCCCGACGGCGTCGAGATCACCGTGGTGGGCCTCGCCCGCGACGTCAACTTCTCGGTCACCCCCACCCTGTTCACCTCCTACGCCACCTGGGAGCAGGCCAAGGGCACGCTCAACCCCGACGCCCCGACGGTGCAGCCCAGCGCCGTGGTGGTCGATCCCGCCCCGAACCTGTCGGCCGATGAGCTCGCCGAGCGCATCGGCCGCGCCGTCCCCCGGACCGATCCCCTCACCCGGGCCCAGGCCGAGGCCCGCAGCCCCGGTGTCGCCGAGGTCCGCAGCTCGTTCAGCCTCATCATCGGGCTGCTGTGGTTCGTGGTGCTGCTCACCACCGGGCTGTTCTTCCTGATCCTCACCGTGCAGAAGACCGGGCCGCTCACCGTGCTGCGGGCCATGGGAGCCTCGGGCGGCAAGCTCATCAGCGCGCTGATCATCCAGGTGGTGGTCGTGATGATCGGGGGCGTGGTCGTCGGCGTGGGGCTCTTCGTCGGCGCCGCCCAGGCCGCCGGCACCGGCCTGGACCTGCGCGTCGAGCCCATGCCCGTGCTGCGCACCTCGGTGCTGCTGGTGGTGCTCGCCCTCGTGGGCACCGCCTTCGGGGCCCTCCGGCGCATCCGCCGCATCGACCCGGCGGCTGCCGTGGCCGTCCAGGGGGGTCTGCGGTGAGGATCGCCCTGACCGAGCTGCGCCGCCGCCCCGGCCGCTTCGGCGTGGCCACCGCGGCCCTCGCCTTCCTGGCCCTGCTGCTGCTGTTCCTGGGTGCCCTGCTCGACGGGCTGTTCCTCGGCTCGACCGGTGCCATCCGGGCCCAGCGGGGCGACGTCATCGTGTACTCGGCCTCGTCACGCGACAGCTTCCTGCGCTCCCGCATCGATCCGGCCCTGCGCGACCGGGTGGCCACGGTCGACGGTGTGGTCGACATCGGCGGCCTCGGCGTGTCGCTCACGGTCGCCGCCGTCCCCGGGCGTGACGAGCCGGCCGACGTCGCCGTCATCGGCTACGAGATCGCCCCGGCCGGCGTCCCTGGTGGGGCCCGAGCCGGTGAGGCCTGGGCCGACGAGCGCCTCCGGGCCTCGGGTGTCCGGGTGGGCCAGCGACTCGAGGTCGGCATCGCCCGGGTCCCCATCACCGTGCGCGGCTTCGTGAACGACACGAACTACCTCCTGCAAGGCGCCCTGTGGGTCGCGCCCGACACGTGGCGGGCGGTCGCCAACGGCGTCCCCGACCTGTTCGTGCCGCCCGGCGTCGTCCAGGCCCTCGTGGTGCGGAGCGTGGGCGGCTACGACGCCGATGACCTCGCCGCCTCCATCGACACCGCCACCTCCGGCGCCACGTCCTCGCTCACCCGGGCCGAAGCCGAGCTCTCCCTGCCGGGGACCAAGGAGCAGCGGTCCACCTTCAACGGCATCATCGGCACCACCTTCGCCGTCGCCGTGCTCGTGGTGGCGCTCTTCTTCGCCCTGCTCACCCTGGAGCGCCTCCCGCTCTACGGGGTGCTCAAGGCCATCGGTTCCTCCACCCGCCAGCTCTTCGCCGGGGTCGTGGTCCAGGCCGTGGCCGTGACCGCCGTCGGATTCGTCATCGGGGCGCTGGCCATCGGTGCCCTGTCGCTGATCGTCCCCGCCGACTTCCCCTTCCAGCTCACCCCCAGCCGACTGGTCTCCACCGGCATCGGCCTGCTCATCGCGGCGATCGCCGGCAGCCTCGTCTCGCTGCGGCGCGTCGTGCGCACCGACCCCGCCTCGGCCATCAGCTGAGCGAACGAACGGAGCCCCTGTGACCACCGCTGCCGCGCTGACCACCGCCGCCGAGCTGACCGATGTCCGCAAGGTCTACGGGTCGGGTGAGAACGAGGTCGTCGCCCTCGACCACGCCACCCTCCAGGTGGCCGCCGACGAGATCGTCGCCCTCGTCGGCCCCTCCGGATCGGGCAAGACCACCCTGCTGTCCATCGCCGGCGGGCTGCTGTCGCCCACCTCGGGACGCGTCGTCGTGGGCGGCCAGGACATCTCCGCCGCCTCGCCCAAGGAGCTGACCGCCTTCCGCCGCTCGACGGTCGGCTTCGTGTTCCAGAACGTGAACCTGGTGCCGTTCCTCACCGCCCGCGAGAACCTGATGGTCGTCGACGAGATCGCCGGGCGCCGGGGCCGCGAGACGCGTCGCCGGGCCGAGCAGCTCCTCGGCGAGCTCGGCCTCTCGCACCGGCTGGGCAACCTCCCGAGCCAGCTCTCCGGCGGCGAGCGCCAGCGGGTGGCCATCGGCCGCGCCCTGATGAACGCCCCCAAGCTGGTCATGTTCGACGAGCCGACCTCGGCGCTGGACTCCCACCTCGGCGAGCAGGTCATGGGCATGATCCGCCACGAGGTCAAGGGGCGGGGCACGGCGGCGATCGTGATCACCCACGACACCCGCATGACCCACTTCTGCGACCGGGTCGTGCGCATCGAGGACGGCGTCCTGGCGGCCTGAGCGCCCGGGGTTCGGCGGTGCCGCGGCCCCGTGTTGCCCGCCGGTGCGGGTACGGTGCGCGTCGTGCGCCTGCCCGTCGTGTCCCGCAAGATCCGAGCCCTGGAGCACCGCCACCCGGTGCTCACCGTGCTCGTCGGCCTCGCCGTCTGGGCCTACGTCGGGCGCCAGCGGGGCAAGCGGACGGGCAACGAGCGCGAAGCCATGGAGCGGGCGATGATGACCGGCGGCCTGTTCACCGCCCGGTTCCTGGTGGCCCACGCCTTCCACCGCCGTCGACTGCGTCGGGCAGCGGCGCGCTCGGGCAACGGCGTCTGACATGACCGGCCACCTGCAGCCCGATCCCGAGGTCGTCGCCGCCTACCAGGCGGTGCGCGAGCGGGTCATCGACCTCGTGCGCACCCTGCCCGAGGAGGCGGGCGACACGGTGGTTCCCCACTGCCCGGCCTGGACCGTCCGGGAGCTCCTGGCCCATCTCGTGGGCGTCCCCGAGGACATCCTGGCGGGCCGCATGGAGGGCGTGACCACCGAGGCATGGACCGCCGCCCAGGTCGAGCGGCACCGGGGCGAGTCGCTCGCCCTCCTGGCCGACTCCTTCGCCGCCGGAACCTCGGCCTTCGACGCCGTCCTGCCCCACATCCCCTCGCCGGTGAACTCCCAGCTGGTGATGGACGCCACCACCCACGAGCACGACCTGCGCCACGCCGTGGGCCGCGCCGGGGCCCGGGACGCTGCATCGGTGACCGTCGCGCTCGGCTGGCTGCTCGACCGGGCCGAGCGGACCGCCCCCGGCCTGGCCGGCGAGCTGCTCGCCTCCGGTGTCGGCGGGTTCGACCTGCTCCGCTCGCTCACCGGTCGGCGCGCCCCCGACCAGATGACGGCCCTGGGCCTCGACGCCGGGCGCATCAGCGCCCTGTTGGCGGGGAGCCCACTGCGCCCCCCGGCCGACCCCGTCGGGGACTGAGCCGTCACCGAAGGGGGTTGGCGAAGGAGGCCCGACCCCGGTTCTTCGGCCAGGCTGGCGTCATGAAGGTCCATCTCCTCGACGGCACCTACGAGCTGTTCCGCCATCACTTCGCGCCCGTGCCCGAGCGGATGGCCGCCGACGGTCGGGTGGTGACGGGCCTGGTGGGGGTGCTCGAATCCGTGCTCGGCCTCCTCGGGGAGCGGTCCGTCACCCACCTGGGGGTGGCCACCGACCACGTGATCGAGTCCTTCCGCAACGACCTGTGGGCGGGGTACAAGACGGGGGAGGGGACCGATCCCGTCCTCGTCGCCCAGTTCCACCCGCTGGAGGAGGCCCTGCGGGCGCTCGGCGTGACGGTGTGGGCGATGGTCGGGCACGAAGCCGACGACGCCCTGGCCACGGCCGCCGCCCGGGCCGCCGCCGACCCCTCCGTCGAGCAGGTCCTCATCGCCACTCCCGACAAGGACCTGGCCCAGTGCGTGGTGGGCGAGCGGGTGGTGCAGGTCGACCGCCGCCGGCGTCAGACCACCGACGAGCAGGGCGTCGTCGAGAAGTTCGGCGTGGGCCCGGCGTCCATCGCCGACTACCTGGCGCT
>JBIKWW010000352.1:0-4184 GCA_044356125.1 Acidimicrobiia bacterium | reverse complement strand
CCTCCCCACCCAATCGACACCGGGCACGGCCGACCACTGGCGGCCTCCGTCGGTCGTGCGGTACAGGGGTGTTCCGCCGAGCACCGTCGGCCCGATCTCCCGGTACTCCCCCGAACCCCCGTCGGTCAGGAACAGGTGGCCCTCCCGACCGGGCACCGCCTGCAGATCGACGTTGAACTTCCAGTTGTCGCCGCTGGGGGTCGTCGACATCTGCTCCCAGGACCTCCCCCCGTCGGTGCTGCGGAAGGTCCCGCGGTAGGCGTGGTGGAGGTAGAAGACCCCGGGCCGGACCTGGTCGGCGACCAGGTTGTGCCGGGCGAGGTAGTAGGCGACGTCGAACCCGCGGATGTCCTCGACGGTGTCCTCGACCCCGGGGAGACGGACCGGGAACCAGGTGTTCCCACCGTCGAGGGTCCCGTGGGCACGCACGGCGTCGACGCCGTCGGCGGGGCGGAAGCAGCCCTGGGCACGCCCCTCGTCGGTGAGCTCGCCGGAGGGCTGCCAGATGATGTTGTCGGGCTCGGAGATGGCCATCGTGCCGCAGCCCGTGAAGCGGACCTCGGCCAGATTGCGGTTCGTAGCGGGCTCGTCGCGGGGCCGACGGGGGAAGGTCCGCCACGTCCGGCCACCGTCATCGGAGGTGCCGGCGAGCATGTCGCCGTCGTTGATCAGGTTGGTGACGTCGGCGACGAGTCGCCGGGGAGCGAACGGCGAGTAGTCGACGTCCCATGCGCCGATGAACCGGTTCACCGGCCCCTTGACGACGGTGCCGGCGGCCACGTCCAGCACGAACGTACCGAAGTCGTGGACGGCGAGGACGGGCGGCCCACCGGGTGGGGCGACGATGCGGCTCGTCACCAGCTGTTCGATGCCGGAGGAGGCGACGGTGAGGCCGATCCTGGTGTCCCGGGAGCCCAGCCCGTCGAGGCGCAGCACCCCGACGCCCATGGTGAGCCAGGCCCGGTTCGGATCGACCGGATCGAACCGGAGGTCGCCGACCGTCAGGAAGCCCTCCTCGGGGCCGAGGAGATCGGCCAGCCAGCGGACGTCGCCGCCCCGGCTCTCGTAGCGGTGGTCCTTCCAGCTCCGGCCGCCGTCGACCGTCGACCAGAGGCTTCCCCCGGCCTCGGCCAGGAGCCAGCGTCCGGGCATGACGGGATGGACGGCGAGCGACGTCGTCTCCAGAGCTCCGGACCATCCGACGAAGGACCCGCCCGGGCCCCGCTGGGACCAGGCGCCGCCCTCGAGCACCCACAGCGGAGCCGTTCCCGTGCCCTGGGCCTGATAGGGAACGACCACCAGCGTCGCCTGGTCGAAGGCGCCGTCGACGACCGCCTCGGGCCCTCCGCCGATCCGACGCCACGTCCGGCCCCCGTCGACCGACTCGTGCACTCCCTCGCCCGCCGGGGCGACGACCATCCGCTGGGAGGGCCGGCCGCTGGTGGGGTCGAAGGCGACGAACGTGACACCGGCCCGGAAGGAGCCGACCGTCCCCCCCTTGGGGAGCGGGAGCAACTGCCAGCTGCGGCCGCCGTCGCGGGTCAGGAACGTCCCTGACGACGGCGTGCCGAACAGCACCAGGTCCTCGTCGGTCGGCGACACGGCCAACCGCGGGCCCCACGCCCTCGTCGGCAGGTTCGCGTTGAACGGCGCTCCCTCGAACGCCGTCCGGACCCACGAGTCCCCGGCATCATCGCTGCGGTAGACGTAGCCCCGGTAGGCCATGTAGAGCCGCCGCGGCCGCGACGGGGCGGCCACCGCACCGAGCGCCCCGGCCTCGTTGCCGGGGACCCGGTCCGCCGGGGGCATGGTCCGGCTGGTGACGAGTTGCTTCCACGACGATCCCGTCCAGCGGTACACCCCGTAGGTGTCGGTCCGGACGATCCGGGACGTCCCGTCGGGGGAGATGTCGATCCCCGTCACCATGCCGCCCCCGCCGATGGTCACCGGTCGCCAGCGGTACCCGTCGGCGTTCGTGGTCGCCGGCTGGGGTCGGGACGCCGCCGTCGTGGCCGCAGCGCGCTCCCGCCGGCTCCCCATCGGGTCGGGAGCGAACGCGGGCACCGACACGGCGAGGGCGGCCAGCACCCCACCGCCGGCGATCGCCAGGCCGATGGTGCGGCGGAACATGGAAGCCATCACGTGCATCCCGTTCGTCATCCGAGGAGCGCGACGAGGACCTCGTCGGGAACCTTCTCGCCCTTCCAGAAGCCGAACCACGACCCGCTCCGGAGCACGCGGGCCGCCTTCATCGCCACCCACCCGTCGGCCAGCCAGGCCACCAGCGTGGGGACCAGCAGCAGCGCCTGTCGCAGCGGGGGCTGGGAGCGCAGTCGGATCAGCCGCTTGTGACGGACACTGGGGTGGACGCACCGCCGACCCCGGCGCTCGATCTCGGCGGTGACCATCCGACGGAACCAGAGCGGATCGGCCCGGTGCCGCTCGGCCAGGATCTCGCCTGCGTCGGGCGTGCCCGGACCCACCGACCGGTGGAGGTCCTCGAACAGGAAGCAGTTCAGGGTCTGGCCGACGGTGAGCGACAGCTCGTGACGGAACAGACCCCGCAGGGTGGTCTCGGGCTCGAAGCCGATGAACGTGTCGACGCGCACGAGGCTCTCGTCACGGCGACCGCGGAAGAAGTCGGTCATCAGCAGCGCCTTGATCAGCCCGTCCTCGATGATGAGACCGAGGGGGATCATCACCCGACGGGCGATGTCGGCCCTCATCGTGAAGTGGCCACCGCAGAAGGCGTGCGGGTCGTAGTCGATCGACCCGACCATCCCGGCGAAGCGGGCGAGGACGGAGCGGCCCTGGCGGACTCGACGGGCCCGGCCGGCCGACACCCACGCGTCGGGATGGGCCAGGAGCGCATCGGCGCACCGGGCGATCTCGTCATGGGTGAAGAAGGTGAGGTCGGCATCGATGAACGCGGCGACCTCGCTGTCGGCCCGGAGGAACCGGTGCACCGACACGTTCCAGGCCCCGGCCTTGCCGATGCGGGGCAGGACCTCCTCGACGCGCCAGTCCCACTGCGGGGTCGGCTCCCCGAACGTCTGCTCACAGAGCTTCCGGGCCACCGAGGCCGTGTCGTCGGAGCAGCCGTTGGCCAGGATCAGCAGATCGCTGTGGTGATGCTCGAGGGCCCGGCGCTGGAGATCGAGCTCGGCGACGAGCGCGGGCAGGTTCCTCTCCTCGTTGTGGGCAAGCACCACCACCGAAACACGAGCCATCTGCCGAACCGCCCTTCCGCGACCTTCACCGACGTGACTTCACATCGGCCGGACGCGAACCCGGCATTAGGTTATCGGCCTGCGCAGCCGATGGGACCCCCAGCCATGAGAGCGAACCGGAACGGGAGGCGGCGGACGGGCATCGTCGGTTCGGTGGGCCGACTGCGATCCTCGACGCTCGCGCGGCGGACCGGTCTGATCGCCTCGAACGAGTTCCTCGTGACGCTGTCGGGGGTCGTCTCCATCCTGCTGATCATCCCGAGGCTGGGTCCGGCGGCCTACGGGGCCTACGCCTCGGTGTTCGCCGTGACGGGCCCCCTCTCGGCGTTCTCGACGACCGGCCTCGCCCTGGTCGCCTACGACTCCGTGCTGCTGCGCCGGGAGGCGGTGGGCGACGTCATGAGGTCCTGCATCGGCATCGTGGTGGGGACCATGGCGATCACCATCCCGGTCGCCTTCGTGGTCGCGCGCTCGACGATCGATGCGCTCACGAGCGGGGAGATCCTCGTGATCGTGGCGACCGAGCTCTGCGTGGCGAGCATCACGTTCGCCATTGCCTCCGTGCTGCAGGGAGGGGTCAGCTTCCGCATGGGCGCCCTGGTCAGGGTCGCGGCCACCCTGCTGCGCATGCTCGCCGTCGTCGGCCTGGCCCTCGTGGGTCGGCTCGATCTCCGATCCCTGGTGGTCTCGCAGGCCGCGGTCATGGTCGCGCTGATGGGAACCGTGCTGGTGATCGCCGCCCGGCACGTGCCCCGCGGGGTCCGCATCGGCCCCGTCGACCGTCGGCACATCCCGGCCCTGGGGCTCCACTCGACGACGTTGAGCGCGGCGATCGTCAAGAACGACGGGGACAAGGTGGCCCTCCAGCACAGCGGCTTCCAGACCGACACGGGCGTGTACGCGGCGGCCTACCGGATCGCCTCGGTGATGATGGTGCCCGTCGGCGTCCTGGGC
>JBIKWW010000350.1:0-4191 GCA_044356125.1 Acidimicrobiia bacterium | reverse complement strand
AGATCACCTCCGAGATCGCCCGCATGCGCAGCGTCGATTCTCGGGTCGTCGACGACGTCGTCGCCGAGTTCGACGCCATGCACCATGCGCGCGAGAGCGTGACGGCCGGCGGCATCGACATGGCCCGCCAGCTCCTGGAGAAGAGCCTCGGGTCCCAGCGTGCGGCGGAGATCCTCGAGCGCGTCATGGCCACCATGGTGCACGTCCCCTTCGAGTTCCTCCGTCAGGCCGACCCGCGCCAGGTGCTCGGCTTCATCCAGGACGAGCACCCCCAGACCGTCGCCCTCGTGCTGGCCCACATGTCGTCGAAGTCGGCGGCGATGGTGCTCGGTGGCCTGCCCGAGGACATCCAGCTCCAGGTGGCGCAGCGCCTGGCGCTCATGGACCGCACGTCACCCGAGGTCATCGAACAGGTGGAGAAGCAGCTCGAACGGAAGCTGTCGACGGTCCTGCAGCCGACCGAGATGTCGACCGCGGGCGGGGTGCAGAGCCTGGTCGACATCCTCAACCGGTCCGACCGCGGCACCGAGCGCATCATCCTCGAGGGCCTCGAGCGGGCCGACGAGACGCTGGCCGACGAGGTCCGCCAGCGCATGTTCCTCTTCACCGACATCGGCGGCCTCGACGACCGCTCGGTGCAGCTCATCCTGCGCCAGGTCGACACCAAGCAGCTCGCCATCGCCTTGAAGGGCGTGGACCAGTCCGTCCGTCAGAAGATCGTCAACTGCATGTCCGAGCGGGCCGGCCAGAACCTCGTCGAGGAGATCGAGCTGCTCGGCGCCGTCCGCCTCAAGCAGGTGGAGGAAGCCCAGAGCGGCATCATCCGGGTCATCCGGGCCCTCGAGGAGTCGGGTCAGCTGGTCCTGACGAGGAGTGCCGATGAGTTCGTCGTCTGATCTGGCCGTGGCCCGGGGCCGGGTCATCCCCGGGTTCGGGAGCCCGTCGGCGACCCCGCGCCGGGGAACCGCGTTCGCCTCCATCGGGGCCTTCGACCGCGACCTCGTGCCCGCCCGCACGGAGCTGGGCGAGGCCATCGAGGAGGCACGCGAGGAGGGCCGTCTGGCCGGGTACGTGGTCGGCCGGCAGGAGGGCACCGAGATCGGACGGGCGATGGAGCGGGAGGCCCACGAGCGGGCCCGCCTGCGCGCCCACGACGCCGTGTCGCGCATCTGCGACGCCGTCGGGCAGGCCGCCGCCGGGCAGGCCGCGGCCGTCGCCGCCATGGAGTCCACGGTGGTCGCGCTGGCGCTCGAGATCGCCGGTGCCCTGGTCGGCCGGGAGCTGTCGCAGTCGGCCCCGGAGATCGCCCGCCGGGCCGCCGCCCGGGCCCTGGAGCTGGTGCCGTCGGGCCGGGAGACCGTCGTGGCGGTGCACCCCGACGATCTGGCTCTGCTGGGGAGCCTCGACGATCTCCTCGTCGGCCGTCCTGCGGCCGTGATCGCCGATCCCTCGGTCGAGCGCGGCGGTGCCGTGGTGAGCTTCGGGGCCGGCTCGGTCCGGGCCCTGCCCTCGGAGGCGATGGCCCGCATCGCCGGGGCTCTCGCCGAGGCCGCTGCCACGGTGGCGCCGGAGGGCGACGGTCACCTCGACCCGTCAGGTGGCCTGCACGCACCCGGTTCGGACCGGCCGGTGTTCCCCGGAGATCTCGTCGACGTCATGTGGGAGGACGAGCGGTGAGCACCGCCCTGGCCCTCCCGCCGCGCTGGCGCGACGCCGTGCACGCGGCCGCCCGGCCCCTTCCCCGGGGCCGCGTCGAGCAGGTCGTCGGCCTCCATATCGAGGTCGCCGGCGTGGACGCCGCCATCGGTGATCTCGTCGTGGTGGAGGTGGGCGGCGGCGACGTCGCCTGCGAGGTGATCGCGCTCCGCGGTGAGCAGCTCGTCTGCATGCCCTTCGGGGATCTCCACGGCGTGCGGGCCGGCGCGCCCGTCACCCCGACCGGTTCGCCGCACCGCATCGGTGTGGGTCGGGCCCTGCTCGGGCGCGTGATCGACGGCCTCGGTCGGCCGATCGACGGCCGTCCCCTGCCGGCGGGGCTGACCCCGTGTGTCGTGGCCGGATCCGCTCCCAACCCCCTCGAGCGGGTTCCCGTGACCCAGCAGCTCTCGCTGGGCGTCGCCGCCCTCGACACCCTGGTGCCGTGCGGGAGGGGCCAGCGCCTGGGCATCTTCGCCGGGTCCGGTGTCGGCAAGTCGAGCCTGCTGTCGATGATGATCCGGGGGACCGACGCCGACGTTTCGGTGCTGGCTCTGGTGGGCGAGCGCGGCCGTGAGGTCCAGGAGTTCATCGAACGGGACCTCGGGCCCGAGGGCCTGGCCCGCTCGGTCGTCGTGGTCGCCACCTCCGACGAGCCGGCGCTGGTGCGCCTGCGGGCCGCCCTGACCGCCACCCGGATCGCCGAGTTCTTCCGCGACGAGGGGGCCGACGTACTGCTCCTCATGGACAGCGTCACCCGCTTCTGCATGGCCCAGCGCGAGGTCGGCCTCTCGGCCGGGGAGCCGCCCGCCACCCGGGGTTACCCGCCCTCGACGTTCGCGCTCCTCGCCCGCCTCCTGGAGCGGGCGGGCAGCACCCGACGCGGCTCGATCACGGGCCTGTACACGGTGCTCGTCGACGGTGATGACATGAACGAGCCCGTCGCCGACGCGGCCCGCGGCATCCTCGACGGCCACGTCGTGCTGTCCCGCCGCCTGGCCCAGGCCGGTCACTTCCCGACCATCGACGTGCTCGACTCGGTCAGCCGTGTCGTCGGGGCCATCACCTCGCCCGAGCAGCGGGCGGCCGCCGTGGCGCTGCGCCAGCTCCTGGCCGCCCACCGCGACGCCCGCGACCTCATCGACATCGGCGCCTACGTCCCCGGCAGCAACCCCGTGGTGGACCGCGCCGTGGCGCTGGAGCCGTCCATCAACGCGTTCCTGCGCCAGGACATCGGCACGGTCGTTCCCGCCTGGCAGTCCTGGCAGGCCCTCGGATCCGTTCTGCGGGGTGGCGCATGAAGCGCTTCCGCTACCGGTTGGCATCGGTGCTGCGGGTCCGCGAGATCCAGCAGGACCAGGCGACGGCCGCCTTCGAGGAAGCGCGGCGGGATCGTATGCGCGCCGAGTACCTGCTCGCCGAGGCGCTGGCCGCATGCTCGGCCGCCCCCGTGGGATCGACCGGGCCGGGGGCCGTGATCCAGGCCCGCCACGACGATGGCACGCGTGCCGCCGACTGGGTCCGCCACACCCGTCACGTGCTGGCCCGGGCCGTCGACGTGGAGGCTCGACGCCGTGACGAGCTGGTGGACGCGACGGCGCGGGTGCGCGGCCTGGAGAACCTCCGGGACCGGCTGCACGACGAGCACCAGCACGAGGCCCTGCGGGCCGATGACCTCGCCACCGCCGAGCTCACCGCTTCACGGCGTCACGCGACCTCCGACGCCGCCTCGGGGCGGCGTCAGCATGCGGAACGGCAGTTCCGCGCCATGAGCAGCACGACCATCACGACCGCAGGGACGCGGCGCGGGGACTCAGGGACGAGTCGTACCGGACACGAAAGCGACCGATCATGACGCTCCCTGACGACTCCTCCAGCCCCCGGACCCACGCCTCGGCATCGGTGCGTGTGCGCAGCGGCCGGGATGTCGCGTACAACCTGATCGACCTCGACACCGGGGTGCTCTACCTCGACACCACCCCGGTCGCGTGCCTCGACCGGCGGGCCCACGACGGGATCCGCCCCGACGGGACGCCGCTCGGGCGGGCGTCGTGACGCCCGGTTCCGGGCTCGCCAACGTCACCGAACGCATCGCCTCGATCCAGTCGATGTTCGGCGCGCCCCCGGCGCGCACGGGCGGTGCGGACTCGGCGGCCCGCTTCGGCGACGTGCTCGACCAGGTCGGTTCGGACCCGTCGTGGGCGGGTCTCGTCGGCCGCTCCGACGGCAGCGGCGGTGTCGGCGACCTGATCGGGCGGCTCTCGCTGCCCCTGGGCGATCAGAGCGGCACATCGACGGGCGCTCAAGCCGACGGGGAGGACATCGTCCGCCTGTCCCTGCGACACCTCGGGACCCCCTACGTCTGGGGGGCCGAGTCACCCGAGGACGGCTTCGACTGCTCGGGGCTCGTGCAGTACGTCTACCGACAGGCCGGCATCGAGCTGCCGCGGGTCAGCCGCGACCAGGCCCTCGTCGGCACGCCCATCCCCGACCTCG
>JBIKWW010000536.1:0-4213 GCA_044356125.1 Acidimicrobiia bacterium | reverse complement strand
CCGTCGGTCGAGTATTGCCAAGTGCCGGCGCCGGTAACGCCGGTGATTGCCATGCCACTGAGGGCACCGGTGTCGACATCGGCCCAGCTGGCGCTGGTTAGAATCGTGCTGGCAAGGACACCAGCGGAGGTGGTGTCTTCGTTGACCGAGGTGAAGGAGTAGGAGGATGCGTTGGTGATTGTCGGGGCGTCGTTGACGGCCGTGACGCTCATCGAAGCGGTGGCGTTGTTGGTTGAGAAGGCGTTCGTGCCACCGGAGCTGGCGGTGGAGGCGTAGCTCGGAGTGCCGTTCGTGGAGGCGGTTCCGCTGGTTTGGTCCCAAGCCTTGAAGCTGAAGGTCGCCGTCTCGGCGTTTTGCGTGCTCGGGATGTAGCGAACTTGAGTCGTCGAAGTGATCAGCAGGGCGTTGGTGCTGGAGACGGCGCCGAAGTTGGCCCAGGTGCTGCCGTCGGTCGAGTACTGCCACGTGCCGCTTCCGGTGACGCCGGTGATCGCCAGTCCGCTAACCGCGCCGGTATCGACATCGGCCCAGCTTACGCCGCTGAGGATGGCCGAGGCGAGCGTGCCGCTGGAGGTGGCATCTTCCGTGGTCGAGGTGAGCGTATGTGTGGCCGCATTGGTGATCGTCGGGGCGTCGTTGACGCTGGTGACGACGATCTGCCCGCTGGCGTTATTGGTCGAGAACGCGGTGGTGCCGCCGGAGCTGGCGGTGGTGGCATAGCTTGGAGTACCGTTGGTCGAAGCCGTGCCGCTGGTTTGGTCCCAGGCCTTGTAGGTGAAGGTGGCCGTCTCACCGTTTTGGGCCGGAATGTAACGGATTTGGGAAGTTGAAGTGATCAGTAGAGCGTTGGTGCCGCTGACCGCGCCGAAGTTGGCCCAGGTCGTGCCGTCTGTGGAGTACTGCCAGGTACCATTGCCGGTGACACCGGTGATGGCCATCCCGCTGACGGCACCAGTGTCGACATCGGCCCAGCTGGCGCCGGTCAAAATTGTGCTGGCCGTTACACCGGCCGAGGTGGTGTCTTCATTGACTGAGGTGAAGGAGTAGCTGGCGGCGTTGGTGATTGTCGGGGCGTCGTTGACGGCCGTGACGCTCATCGAGGCGGTGGCGTTGCTGGTGGAGAAGGCGGTGGTGCCACCGGAGCTGGCCGTCGTCGCGTAGCTTGCCACGCCGTTGGTCGAGGCGGTGCCGCTGGTTTGGTCCCAGGCCTTGTAGGTGAAGGTGGCCGTCTCACCGTTTTGGGCCGGAATGTAACGGATTTGGGAAGTTGAAGTGATCAGCAGAGCGTTGGTGCCGCTGACCGCGCCGAAGCTGGCCCAGGTGGTGCCGTCGGTGGAGTACTGCCAAGTTCCATTGCCGGTGACACCGGTGATGGCCATCCCGCTGACGGCACCAGTGTCGACATCGGCCCAGCTCGCGCCGGTCAAAATTGTGCTGGCCGTTACACCGGCCGAGGTGGTGTCTTCGTTGACCGAGGTGAAGGAGTAGCTGGCGGCGTTGGTGATTGTCGGGGCGTCGTTGACGGCCGTGACGCTCATCGAGGCGGTGGCGGTGCTGGTGGAGAAGGCGGTGGTGCCACCGGAGCTGGCCGTCGTCGCGTAGCTTGCCACGCCGTTGGTCGAGGCGGTGCCGCTGGTTTGGTCCCAGGCCTTAAAGCTGAAGGTCGCCGTTTCGGCATTCTGAGTGCTGGGGATGTAGCGAACTTGTGTGCTGGAAGTGATCAGCAGGGCGTTGGTGCTGGAGACGGCGCCGAAGCTGGCCCAGGTCGAGCCATCGGTCGAGTACTGCCAGGTGCCGCTACCGGTGACGCCGGTGATGGCCAGCCCGCTCACGGCGCCGGTGTCGACATCGGCCCAGCTCACGCCGCTGAGGATGGCCGAGGCGAGCGTGCCGCTGGAAGTCGCATCTTCGGTGGTTGAGGACAGCGTATGTGTGGCCGCATTGGTAATCGTCGGGGCGTCGTTGACGCTCGTGACGACGATCTGTCCAGTGGCGTTGCTCGTCGAGAAGGCCGTGGTGCCGCCCGAGCTGGCGGTGGTCGCGTAACTCGGAGTACCGTTGGTCGAAGCCGTACCGCTGGTTTGATCCCAAGCCTTGTAAGTGAAGGTGGCCGTTTCGCCGTTTTGAGCCGGGATGTAGCGGATTTGGGAAGTTGAAGCGATCAGCAGAGCGTTGGTGCCGCTGACCGCGCCGAAATTGGCCCAGGTTGTACCATCAGTCGAGTACTGCCAAGTACCATTGCCGGTGACACCGGTGATAGCCATTCCGCTGAGCGCACCTGTGTCGACGTCGGCTCGGCTGGCTCCGGTCAGAATCGTGCTGGCCAGCACACCGGCCGAAGTCGTATCTTCGTTGACCGAGGTGAAGGAGTAGCTGGCGGCGTTGGTGATTGTCGGGGCGTCATTGACGGCCGTGACGCTCATCGAGGCGGTTGCATTGCTGGTGGAGAAGGCGGTGGTGCCACCGGAGCTGGCCGTCGTCGCGTAGCTTGCCACGCCGTTGGTCGAGGCCGCACCGCTGGTTTGATCCCAGGCCTTGAAGCTGAACGTCGCCGTTTCAGCATTCTGCGTGCTGGGGATGTAGCGAACTTGAGTAGTCGAAGTGATCAGCAGGGCGTTGGTGCTGCTGACCGGGCCGAAGTTGGCCCAGGTGGTGCCATCTGTGGAGTACTGCCAAGTGCCGCTGCCGGTGACGCCGGTGATGGCCAGCCCGCTGATGGCGCTCGTATCAACATCCGCCCAGCTTACGCCAGTCAGAATTGCCGAGGCGAGCGTGCCGCTGGAGGTGGCATCTTCCGTGGTCGACGTCAGCGTGTGCGTCGCGGCGTTGGTGATTGTCGGGGCGTCGTTGACTGCCGTGACGCTCATCGACGCAGTGGCATTGCTGGTGGAGAAAGCCGTGGTGCCGCCGGAACTGGCCGTCGTCGCGTAGCTTGCCACGCCGTTGGTCGACGCGGTGCCGCTGGTTTGGTCCCAGGCCTTGAAGCTGAACGTCGCCGTTTCCGCGTTCTGCGTGCTGGGGATGTAGCGAACTTGTGTGCTGGAAGTGATCAGCAGGGCGTTGGTGCTGGAGACGGCACCGAAGTTGGCCCAGGTGGTGCCGTCGGTCGAGTATTGCCAGGTGCCGCTACCGGTGACGCCGGTGATGGCCAGTCCGCTCACGGCGCCGGTGTCGACATCCGCCCAGCTGACGCCGCTGAGGATGGCCGAGGCGAGCGTGCCGCTGGAAGTCGCATCTTCGGTGGTCGAAGTCAGTGTATGTGTGGCTGCATTCGTAATCGTCGGGGCGTCGTTGACGCTGGTGACGACGATCTGCCCGCTGGCGTTATTGTTGGAGAAGGCCGTGGTGCCGCCGGAGCTGGCGGTGGTCGCGTAACTCGGAGTACCGTTGGTCGACGCGGTGCCGCTGGTTTGATCCCAAGCCTTGTAGGTGAAGGTGGCCGTTTCGCCGTTTTGAGCGGGGATGTAGCGGATTTGGCTAGTCGAGGTGACGAGCAGAGCGTTGGTGCCGCTGACCGCGCCGAAGCTGGCCCAGGTGGTGCCGTCTGTGGAGTACTGCCAAGTACCATTTCCGGTGACACCGGTGATAGCCATCCCGCTGAGGGCGCTGGTGTCGACATCGGCCCAGCTCGCGCCGGTCAAAATTGTGCTGGCCGTTACACCGGCCGAGGTAGTGTCTTCATTGACTGAGGTGAAGGAGTAGCTGGCGGCGTTGGTGATTGTCGGGGCGTCATTGACGGCCGTGACGCTCATCGACGCGGTGGCGTTGCTCGTGGAGAACGCCGTGGTGCCGCCCGAACTGGCCGTGGTTGTGTAGTTTGCCACGCCGTTGGTCGAGGCCGCACCGCTGGTTTGATCCCAGGCCTTAAAGCTGAACGTCGCCGTTTCAGCATTCTGCGTGCTGGGGATGTAGCGAACTTGTGTGCTGGAAGTGATCAGCAGGGCGTTGGTGCTGGAGACGGCACCGAAGCTGGCCCACGTCGAGCCATCGGTGGAGTATTGCCAGGTGCCGCTACCAGTGACGCCGGTGATGGCCAGCCCGCTGATGGCGCTCGTATCAACATCGGCCCAGCTCACGCCGCTGAGGATGGCCGAGGCAAGCGTGCCGCTGGAGGTGGCATCCTCGGTGGTCGAAGTCAGTGTATGTGTGGCTGCATTCGTAATCGTCGGGGCGTCGTTGACGCTGGTGACGACGATCTGCCCGCTGGCGTTGC
>JBIKWW010000349.1:0-4248 GCA_044356125.1 Acidimicrobiia bacterium | reverse complement strand
CCCACTCGCCGGTCGTGCCGCCCGCCTTGGCCAGCTCGATGGACGGCGGCATCAGGTTCGCTCCCTCGACCGCAGCCCGGCGGAGGTCCTCGACGGCACGGTCCACGCGGGCCTGGTCGCGCCCGGCCCGCCAGGTGCGAACGTCGTCGATCAGCTCGCCCTCGACGGCCGGGTCGACGGTGAGGATGGCGTCGGCGCCACCGAGTGGTGACGGCGTCGACTCGGTGAAGCGGTTGACGCCGACGACCACCTGCTCGCCGGCCTCGATGCGCCGGACGCGGGCGGTGTGGGAGCGCACGAGGCGGGTCTTCAGCTCCTCGACCGCAGCGAAGACCCCGCCCATGCCCAGCACGTCGTCCAGCTCGGCCTGCGCCTCGTCCATCAGCGCGCGTACCTTCCTCTCCACGACCGGCGAGCCGTCGAAGAGGTCGTCGTACTCGAGCAGGTCCGTCTCGAAGGCCAGGATCTGCTGCATGCGCAGCGACCACTGCTGGTCCCAGGGACGGGGCAGGCCGAGGGCCTCGTTCCAGGCCGGGAGCTGCACGGCCCGGGCCCGGGCGTTGCGCGACAGCGTCACCCCCAGCATCTCCAGCACGATGCGCGGCACGTTGTTCTCGGGCTGCGCCTCGGTGAGCCCCAGCGAGTTCACCTGCAGCCCGTAGCGGAAGCGGCGCAGCTTGGGGTCCTGCACGCCGTAGCGCTCCAGGCAGATGCGGTCCCACATGTCGGTGAAGGCGCGCATCTTGCACATCTCCTCCACGAAGCGGATGCCGGCGTTCACGAAGAACGAGATGCGGCCCACCACCTCGGGGAACTCCTCGGCCGTGACCTGCCCGCTGTCGCGCACGGCGTCGAGCACCCCGATGGCCGTGCCCAGCGCGTAGGCCAGCTCCTGGACCGGCGTGGCCCCGGCCTCCTGCAGGTGGTACGAGCACACGTTGATCGGGTTCCACTTGGGCACGTGGCGGACGGTGTAGGCGACCATGTCCACGATCAGGCGCCGGCTGGGCTCCGGGGGGAAGATGTAGGTGCCCCGCGACAGGTACTCCTTGACGATGTCGTTCTGCGTGGTCCCCTGCAGCACCCGGGGATCGACGCCCTGCTCCTCGGCGTTGGCGATGTAGAGCGCCAGCAGCCACGCCGCCGGGGCGTTGATCGTCATCGAGGTGTTCATCCGGTCGAGCGGGATGGCGTCGAGCAGGGTGCGCATGTGGCCCAGGTGGACGACGGGCACGCCGACCTTGCCGACCTCGCCCCGGGCGAGGAGATGGTCGGGGTCGTAGCCGGTCTGGGTGGGCAGGTCGAAGGCGATCGACAGGCCCGTCTGCCCCTTGGCCAGGTTGGTCCGGTAGAGCTCGTTGGACTTCGCGGCCGTCGAGTGGCCCGAGTACGTCCGCATCACCCAGGGTGCTTCTGCCATCGCGACAGTCTGCTCCCCGTCGGCCACCCTCCGGCAACCGGTCGGTCAGGCGGTTGCGACGGGTGCGGTCACGGCCCCGGTGACCCGGACCAGGTCGGCCGGGGAGAGCTCGATCTCCAGCCCCCTCCGGCCGGCGCTCACGTAGACCGTGGGGAAGGCCGTCGCCCCGGCGTCGAGCACGGTGGGCAGGGCCTTGCGCTGGCCCACCGGGCTGATGCCACCCACCACGTAGCCGGTCACCCGCTCGGCCTCCTTCACGTCGGCCATCACCGCCCGCTTGGCGCCCAGGGCGGCGGCCATCGCCTTCAGATCGAGCATCGCCGCCACGGGGACGATGCCGACGGCCAGCCGGGGCCGAGAGCCCCCGCCGTCGTCGACGGCGACCACCAGGGTCTTGTGCACCCGGCGGGCGTCGAGGCCGAGGCGCTCGGCCGCCTCGGTGCCGTAGTGCGCGGCCCGGGGGTCGTGGTCGTAGGCGTGAACGGTGTGGACGATCCCGGCCCGTGCCAGGGCCAGGGTCGCCGGCGTCGATCGTCCGGACATCGGCCCATCATGTCGGCCCATCATGGATGCCCGGGCCGCCGTCCCCCGTCGATAGCCTGCGGGCACCGCCCGGAGTGGGCGCACGAGCGGGGGTGTCGGAGTGTCGCAGAGCGGAGAGGCGCAGAGCGGAGAGGCGCAGAGCGGAGAGGCGCAGAGCGGAGTGTCGCAGAGCGGACGAGGGGCGGACGCCCGGGCCGAGGGCCCGCTGGTGCTCGCCGGGGGCATGGACTGGGTCGTCGACGGGGGCCTCGGCGGTGTCGTGGCGACCGGGACCGACGTCGTCGTGCTGCCCACCGCCGCCGCCTTCGACGGGGCCGGGCCGGCCAGCGCCCCCGTCCTCGGGGCCGTGGCCGCCCTGGGCGCATCGGCCACCGTCGTCGAGGTCCTCGGCCGTCACGATGCCGAGCGGGCCGAGCCCGCCGCCCGCTGTGCCCGGGCCGGCTGCGTCGTGCTCGTCGGGGAGTCGCCCCTGCACCTGCGCTCGGCGATGAAGGCCACCCCCGTCTGGGAGGCGGTGCTGCAGGCGTGGCGGGGCGGGGCGGCGCTCGTCGGGGTCGGATGGGCGGGCGCCGCCCTCGGCGACCCGATGGTCGACCCCCGTGGCGGGGCGCTCACCCTCGGCCTCGGGGTGGTGCCCGTCAGCTTCCTGCCCCATGCCGACCGCTGGGGTGCCGACCGGATGCGTCGGACCCTGAAGATGGCCAAGGGGCTGCTGGTGGCCGTCGACTCGGGTGCCGCTGCCGTGTGGACGGGCGCATCGGGCTGGGCCGGGTCCTCCGGCGTGCACGGCTACGACGCCGGCGCCACCCGTCCCGTCAGCGGCTTCCCGGCCCCTTCGGCGAGCTGACCGGGCTCCAGCGCGACGGGCCCGGTCAGACGGGCTCGGTCAGACGGGCTCGGTCAGACGTGCTCAGTCCTCGTGCTCGGTGATGGTGACCGAGGTGATCACCACCGGCGTCGTCGGCCGGTCGTTGCGGTCGGTGGCCACGCTCTGGATGGCTTCGGCCACCTCGATGCCCTTCACGACCTTGCCGAACAGCGAGTAGGCGGGCGGCAGCCGCACCCCGCTCGCCCCGGTGATCACGAAGAACTGGGACCCGTTGGTGTTGGGGCCGGCGTTGGCCATGGCCAGCGAGCCCACCTCGTAGCGCCCCGGCTTGGGCAGCTCGTCGGCGAACCGGTACCCGGGGTTGCCCCGGCCGCTGCCCTCGGGACAGCCGCCCTGGATCACGAAGTCCCGGATCACCCGGTGGAAGGTCAGCCCGTCGAAGTAGTGGTACCGGGCCAGGAAGACGAAGTTGTTGACGGTCCGGGGCGCTCCGGCGGCGTCGAAGGCGATCACCATGTCGCCCATCGAGGTGCTCATCACGGCCGAGTACCGCTTGGCCGGGTCGATCACCATGGGCGGCTCCCCACTGAAGGAGCGCGTCTGGGGGCTGGAGCCGTCGGCGGCGGGCGGGGCGGGGGTGGCGGGCATGGCGGGCTCTCCGGATCGGTGCCGACCGGGACCGGTCGGGACGGGAAAGGTTAGGCTGTGGTCGCCGGGACGGTCGTGTCCGTCGACGCCTGCTCCTCCCGGATCTCCACGGTGTCGATCCGGATGGCGCGGGTGGGGGGCTGGGGCTGGCCGTCGAGGGGATCGACCCCGAGCGCGTCGATCTTCTTGACCACGTCGAGGCCGTTGCGGACCCGGCCGAGCTGGGCGAAGTCGGTGCCGGAGAGCGACACGGCGCCCCCGAGATCGCCGGTGACGATGAAGAACTGGCTGCCGTTGGTCCCCGGGCCGACCTGGGTCATGGCGACGTCACCCACGCCGAGCTGCTGGGAGCCGGCCTCGGCGTCGATCGTGTAGCCGGGCCCGCCCTCGTCGGTCCCGTCGGGGCTGCCCGACTGGATCAGGTAGTCGGGCACGACCCGGTGGAAGGTGAGGCCGTCGAAGAAGCGGTAGCGGGCGAGGTACACGAAGCTGTTGACCGCCCGTGGGGCGCCGGCCGCGTCGAGCCCGACGAGGATCGTGCCCTCCGACGTGTTGAGCACGGCGCTGTAGCTCACGCCCGGGGTCAGGCACATGGGCGGATCGGCGCTGAAGGCGGTCACGCGGGTAGCCGTCCCGTCCGTCGGCGGGCACGGCAGCGGACCGGCGAGGGCCGTCGTGGTGGTGTCCGCCCCGGTCGCCACCGTGGTCGTCTCCGGTGTGGGGAGGCCGGCCCCGGGCAGCGACGTCTCGACCACCGGTCCCGTGGCGACCGGGCCGGTGCTGTCGTCGCGCAGGGCGGCGCCGATGG
>JBIKWW010000348.1:0-4257 GCA_044356125.1 Acidimicrobiia bacterium | reverse complement strand
CGGGCTCGCGGGCCGGGAGGACCACGAGCCGAACGAGCTGTCCGGCGGGCAGATGCAGCGCGTGGCCGTCGCCCGGGCACTCGTGACCGACCCGGCGATGGTCCTCGCCGACGAGGCGACGGGCAACCTGGACTCGAAGTCGACCGACGACGTCATCCGGCTCCTCGAGGAGCTCAACGCGAAGGGCCGCACGATCGTCTGGATCACCCACGAGGACGAGGTCGCGGCGCATGCCAAGCGCCGGATCGTGCTCGTCGACGGATCGATCAGTTCCGACCGACGCGTCGCTCCCGTCGAGGGTCCACCGCCCCGCTACCGCGGCACGGTCGAAGAGGGAGCGGCCTGAGATGCTGACCGAGAACGTCCGCATCGCGGTCACTGGCCTGATCGCCAACAAGCTCCGTACCCTGCTCTCGGTGCTCGGCATCCTGATCGGCGTGATGAGCGTGACGCTCCTGCTGGCCGTCGGCGCGGGCGCGTCGACCTTCGTCAAGGGCCAGGTCGATCAGCTCGGAACGAACACGCTCTACGTGTTCCTGAAGGACCCGTCCGCCGTCGACGCGACGGCCAACCAGATCCGCAGACGCGCGCTCACCCGGGCCGACCTCGCGGTGCTGCGCGACCCGGGCCGGGTGCCGGCGGTCCAGTCGGTCGTCGGTGAGCTGAGCGCGACGGTGGCGATCTCCCGCGGCCGTGCCAGTCGCTCGTTCACGGTCACCGGCACCACGGCGGACTGGGCTCGCATCACGAACCGGCCGGTGTCGCAAGGGCTCATGTTCGACGAGCGCGACGTCCTCGCACGGCGGCGGGTCGCGGTCATCGGGGAGACGGTCGCCAAGCGGTTCTTCCCTGGCCGCAGCGCGATCGGCGAGCAGCTCCGGATCGGCTCGTCCAGCTTCGAGATCGTGGGCCTGCTCCAGCGGCGGGGCGGCGGCCTCCTCGGAGACCAGGACGCCATGGTGCTCGTGCCCGAGACCGCCATGGTCGACACCGTCACGGGAACGTTCGAGAGCTACGCCCAGCTGATCGTGAAGATGCGGGACGACAGCGCGACGACGGGCAAGGACCAGGTCGAGCGTGCCCTCCTCGCCGAGCGGAAGCTGGCCGATCCCGCCAAGGCCGACTTCGAGATCTTCGACAACGCCCAGCTCGGCAAGACGGCGGGCACGATCTCGACCGTGTTCTCGGCGCTCCTCGGGCTGATCGCCGGCATCTCGCTGCTCGTCGGCGGCATCGGCGTGATGAACATCATGCTCGTGACGGTGACCGAGCGGACCCGCGAGATCGGCATCCGCAAGGCGCTCGGGGCCAAGCGCTGGCATCTGCTGACCCAGTTCCTCGTCGAGTCGGTCGTGCTCACGGCCGCGGGCGGGCTCACGGGTGCGGCGATCGGGTCCGCACTGGCCCAGATCAGGATCGGTAGCTTCGCGCCCGTGCTCCAGCCGTGGATGCTCGTGCTCGCGGTCGGGGTGTCAGCGGTCATCGGTGTCGGCTTCGGCGTCTATCCGGCGAACAAGGCCGCCAAGCTGCGTCCCATCGACGCGCTGCGCTTCGAATGAGATCGGAATCAGGTTCGAATGAGGTTCGAATGAGCACGCGGCTGTCCGGGCGGTGGGAGCGGTTCCTCGACTGGACCCGTCGACGGCCGGCGGCGTCCGACGCCGCGCTCGCGCTCTGCATGTCGGTCCTGATGGCGGTGTCGGTCGTCCTCGGCTACTGGTCGCGTCAGACCTCGGAGCCCCACATCCGGCCGTGGTCCATGCCGCTGGCCGTCGTCGCCATGGTGCCCTTCGCCTTCCGCCGGCGCTGGCCCGAGGCGCACTTCCTCGTCATGACCACGGCGTACATGGTGGCCGTCGTGGGCAACGTGCCCGACGATCTCCTCGGGCTCATCGCGATCTGGGTGGCCCTCTACTCGGTGGGCGTGTACGGCGGCCGCTTCCGGACCGTGGTGCGAGCAATCGGGGTCACGGGCATCGTCGTGCTGTTCGTGCTGTGGCTGCTCACGGCGACGGCCGACTCGCCGTCCGACACGCGCGGCCCGGCGGTCGTGTACTCGGTCGGCATCGCGCTGGGGCTGCTCTGCACCGCATGGCTGTTCGGCGACACGATGCGCATCCGCCGGCAGCAGGCCGACGACCTGGCCCGGCGAGCGGCCGAGCTGGAGCTCGAACGCGACCGCAACGCCGCGCAGGCGGTCACCGAGGAACGGCTGAGGATCGCCCGGGAGCTCCATGACGTCCTCGCCCACCACGTGACCGTCATCGGCGTCCAGGCGGCAGCTGCCGAGCGCGTCCTCGACCGGGATCCCGCCCATGCGCGCGGCGCGCTCGGGTCCATCGCCGATGCCAGCCGCGAGACGGTCGACGAGCTGCAGCGCCTCCTCGGCTTCCTCCGCTCCGACAGCGAGCAGGGCGGCGATCCCCGGCCTCCGCAACCCGCCCTCACCGATCTCGCCCGGCTGGTGGGTGACAGCGTGATGCTGGGCCTCGACGTCGAGCTCTCGGCCGACGGGGACCTGGCCGCGCTGCCCGGTTCCGTGTCCCTGTCGGGGTACCGGATCGTGCAGGAGGCGCTCACCAACGTCCGCCGTCATGCCCGCGGCGCAAGGACGACCGTCGAGGTGGCGGCGCGCAACGGCGTGGTGCGGATCGGGGTGACGAACGGGCCGGGCACCGGTGGGGCCGTCCCGTTCTCGTCGACCGGTCACGGCATCGTCGGCATGCGCGAGCGGGCGCGCCTCGTCGGCGGTGACCTCACGTTCGGGCCCCGACCCGACGGCGGCTGGCACGTGTCGGCCGTCCTCCCCACCACGGCGGTGCCGATCCCATGATCCGCGTCATGCTCGTCGACGACCAGTCGCTGCTGCGGGTGGGCCTCCGGACGATCCTCGACTTCGAGAACGACCTCACGGTCGTCGCGGAGGCCGGCAGCGGCGACGAGGCGCTCGCACTCGCTCCGGCCGCTCGCCCCGACGTCGTGCTCATGGACATCCAGATGCCGGGCATGGACGGGATCGAGACGACGCGTCGGCTCGTCGCGGTGCCGCCTCATCCGGCCGTCGTGATGCTGACGACCTTCCACCGCGAGGACTACCTCTTCGGCGCCCTCGGCGCCGGTGCCGTCGGGTTCCTCCTGAAGACGTCGCCGCCCGAGCGCATCGTCGAAGCCGTCCGCACCGCGGCGAGCGGCAACGCGCTGCTGTCTCCGGAGACCACGCTCCAGGTGATCAACGCCGCGGTGCGTCGGGGCCGGTCCGTCGCCGACCCGGTCGCGACCGAGCTCATCGCGAGATTGACCGACCGCGAGCGGGAGGTCCTGGAGCTGATGGCCGCCGGTGACGCCAACTCCGAGATCGCCGCCAAGCTCTTCATCGGCGAGGCGACGGTCCGCACGCACGTCGGGTCCATCTTCGCCAAGCTCGGCGTGGCCAACCGGGTCAACGCGGTCGTGTGGGCCTACCGCAACGGCATCGTGCCCAGGTGAGTGCCCTGAGGCCGCGCGTGCGGCTCGTGCGCACCGTGACTACCCTCCGGCGATGGTCGTACGGATCTCCAAGGGGGCGATAGCGCCCGGGCGCCTCGCCGAGGCCGAAGCTGCGCTGGCCGCCAGCGAATCGGTGCTGCGCGAGCCGATCACGCAGATGGCCGGGCTCCTGCACTACTACGTCGGCATCGACCGCGAGAAGCTCCAGCTCACCAACGTGAGCGTGTGGGAGACGCTGGAGCACGCGACGGCGATGGGCTCCCTCGGCCCGATGCTCGCCCAGCGACCGGTCATGGTGGCTGCCGGCGTCGCGTTCGAGCCCATCACCAACCACGAGACGCTCTGGAGCATCACGCCCTGACCCGACGGGCGGCCCTCAGCGGTGGATCGCCCGCCAGACCCGCTCGGCCGTGAGCGGCAGATCGAGGTGCTCGACACCGAACGGCGCGAGCGCATCGATCGCCGCGGAGTGGATGGCCGGCGTGGCGACGACGGTCCCCGACTCGCCGATGCCCTTCGCGCCGAGCGGGTTGAGCGAGCCGAGCTGGGTCGCGCGCCCCTGTGTCGTTCCGACGCCGCCAGATCCTCGACACTGCGACGGCGGTGTTCGCCGAGAAGGGCATCGTCGCCGCGACGGTCCGCGACATCAGCGAGCGGGCCGGGATCCTGTCGGGGAGCCCGTACCACCACTTCGCCTCGAAGGAGGAGATGATCGTCGAGATCCTGGCGCCGATGCCGAGTCGACCTGGGACCAGGAGGTCAACGCGATCG
>JBIKWW010000038.1:0-14532 GCA_044356125.1 Acidimicrobiia bacterium | reverse complement strand
TCCGCTCGGCTCCGGCGAGTCGTCCGACGGCGATGTCGAAGCACCGCAGCGACGGATGTCGGCCCTGTTCGGCGCCGACGGGTTCACTCGTCTGCACCAGTGCGCCGGACGCCAGGTCGATGCCGATGGGGCAGCGACCTCCGCGCAGCACGATCAGCTCGAGACGGTCACCGGCCTGCGTGGTGCGTGGGTGCACGGTGCTTGATCCCAGGAGGCTCCGCATACCCGGAATTGTGCCCAGTGGCACCAGCGAAGTGGTGGATGTCGCCCGGCGTTCACCGTGCGGCCCTCGGGCCGGGGTCGGGGTGATCCCGGCCCGGGGCTTCAGTGGGCGGTTTCGAGCTCGTCGTCGGCGTCGGTGTGGGAGCCGGAGCGGCCCACGGCCCGGCGAGCGACCTCGCCGACGGTCTGCAGCAGGATCGCCAGATCGAGCTGCACCGACCAGTTCTCGACGTAGAACACGTCGCAGCGCTCGTAGTCGGCGAAGGACGGCGAGTCGCGCGACTCGACCTGCCACAGGCCGGTGATGCCCGGTCGAACGCGGTGGCGCATCAGCAGGCGCTCGTCGAACTGCTCGACCTCGTGGGGCAGGGCCGGGCGGGGCCCCACCAGGCTCATCTCGCCCCTCAGGACGTTGAAGAGCTGCGGGAGCTCGTTGAGCGACGTGGCGTCCATGAAGCGGCCGATCGGGGTGAGCCGTGGGTCGTTCTTCATCTTGAACAGCGGGCCGTGGCGTTCGTTGTCCGCTCGGAGTTCGGCCCGCCGGGCTTCCGCGTCGACGACCATGGTGCGCAGCTTCAGGATCGTGAAGCGCCGGTTGTCCTGGCCGATGCGGGTCTGACGGAACAGCGCCGGGCCTCCGTCGTGGCGGCGCACCAGCAGGGCGAGCACGGCCATGATCGGAAGCGCAGGGACGAGCAGGACGAGTGACCCCACGATGTCGAGGGCCCGCTTGACCCGGGCCTGCCATCCGGCCAGGGAGACCTTCTCGAGGTAGAAGGCGGCCTCACGTCCGATCGGGTTGGTGCGGAAGCGCCCGGCGGCGATGCCGGCCAGACCGCCGCTGATCTGGACGTGGACGCCGGCCTGGAGCAGGTCACGCACCACGCGGTTCAGCTCGCGGAACGACACCGAGGAGGCCCCGATGATGGCACCGCCGGCACCGGTGCGGCGCACGACGGCCACGGCGTCGTCCACGGAGCCGGCGACCGAGACCCGGAAGCCCCGGCGCAGCGCCTCGGCCCGGTCGCCCACCACGGCGACGACCTCGTAGCCGAGCTCGGGCTCGTCGTGCAGGAGCCGGCTGAGCTCGAAGGCCTCGTCGCCGGTGCCGACCAGCACGACCCGGCGCATGAACCGGCCGTTGCGTCGGGCGCGCCTCAGGCTGCTGCGGTAGAGGGCCCGGCCGATCAGGACCGTGACGAAGGCGACGACCTGGGCGCACAGCAGCGTCCACGCCGTCTCGGCGAGCCCGAAGCGGTCCTGGATCAGTGCGAGGACCACGCCGCTCAGCAGGCTGGCCCGCAGCAGTGCCGCGGTCTCCAGTGCCCGCAGGGAGCAGACGCGGGCCAGGTACAGCTTGCTGAGGGCGATGAAGCTGATGGTGACGGCCGTACCGAGGGCGGCGAAGGAGGCCAGCCCGCCGGCGTCGAAGCGACGATCGAGGAGCGCACCGGTCAGGCCGAAGGCGAATGCCGTGGCGATCACGTCGGCCACGAGCAGCAGGGCCCGGAGACGCTGGCTGCTGCGCGGCGGCCCATCGGAGCGGTCGGGGAGCTCGCCGGGAGCCGCACCCGCCTCATCCGACCCCGCCCCCGGGCCGGAGGCGACCAGACGCGGCCGGGAGGTCGACACCGGACCCCGCTCGTTGCGGGTGGGGCCGGTCCCGGTCAGCAGCAGATCGGTGACCGCTCCCGGATCGGGACGCGGGTCGCCATGGCCGGGCGGCGTGGCGGTCGGGGATCCTTCGGGCATGGTGCGGGGTCGTGGCGGTCGTTCGAGGAGCGGGCCCCGTGTCGCTAGGGGCGACGGGTCGGCGGGGACGGGCTCGGTTCCGGAAGAGGTTTCGGAACGCGGCGATCCAGACCTGAGTGGCAACTCCAACACGGGGGCTGGCGGGACCGGGCGGGACGCGACGAACGCGGCTCCAGCACTGAGACCTGATTCAGCCGATGATGACGCGGGGTGGTTCCGCCGATGACGCATGAGAGGTTTCCGTCCTCGGTCCGCAGGGATCGCCACGTGATGCGGTCGCCCGCGTGGCGCTGCGTGACCGTTGCCGATGATAACCACCCCGTAGCGGAGCGCGCACGAGCGCCCTGGTTCCGGACGGGGTGCGGGACGGCCCGTGCTCCAGCCCGGGGACCGGGGCGCCGAAGATGGGGGACGTGCAGAGCTGTCGGCGTGGCCATCGGGGTGGCGTGGGGGTGCGAGCGTGAGCCGTCTGACGGGGGTCGGGCGCATCGCCGATGTCGCCGGCGCCGCCGCCGGGGTTCCCGTCCTGGCGGCCGGGGCCTACCTGGCGGCACTGGCGGCGCTGGCCCGCCGCAGCCGGAAGCCGGGTGCGCCCGGCAGCGGGGGCACGTCCACGTCGGACCGGACCGGCCCCACCCGCTTCACCATCGTCGTTCCGGCCCACGACGAGGCCGCCGGCATCGCCGCCACGGTTCAGGGACTCCTCGGTCTCGACTACCCCGCCGGTGCCTTCCGGGTGCTGGTGGTGGCCGACAACTGCACCGACGACACGGCCGCCCGGGCCATGGCGGCGGGGGCCGACGTCCTCGTACGGGTCGACCCGGACCGCCGGGGCAAGGGATGGGCCCTGGAGCTGGCCTTCGCCACGGTGCTCCAGGACGGCTTCACCGAGGCCGCCGCCGTGGTCGACGCCGACACCGAAGCCGACCCTGGGCTGCTGGTCGCCTTCGACCGCCGCATCAGGGCGGGCGAACGGGCGCTGCAGGCCGACTACCGGGTGGCCGAGGCGGAGACGTCGTGGCGGACGCGTCTGATGCGCATCGCCTTCGCCGCCTTCCACGAGGTCCGGTCGTTGGGCCGGGAGCGCCTCGGCGTGTCCTGTGGGCTCCGCGGCAACGGCATGTGCTTCACCGCTGCCGTCCTCAACGCCGTGCCGCACACCGCGCACTCGATCGTCGAGGACCTCGAGTACGGGATCGCGTTGGGGCGCGCCGGCATCCGGGTGGCCTACGTGCACGAGGCGGGGGTGCGCTCGGCCATGCCCGCCGATGCGACCACGGCCCGGTCCCAGCGCCAGCGCTGGGAGGAGGGACGGGCCCGGTTCCGCCGCGAGCAGGGGCCCCGGCTGCTCGGCGAGGCGGTGGTGGCCCGTGATCCGGTGCTGGCCGACCTCGCCGCGGACGTCCTGGTGCCGCCGCTCGGGCAGCTCACCGCCCTCGCCGTGGCCGGAACGGCCGTCGGCATGGTGCTGGGCGGACCCCGGTCCTGGACGGCCAGGGTGTTCGGAGCCGGCCTGCTCGGGATCTCCGGCCACGTCGGGGTCGCCTGGCGGGTGAGCGGAACCGGGGTGGCCGGTCTTGCCGATCTGGCGCGGGCCCCCTGGTACGTGGCCTGGAAGCTGGTGGCTCGGCGCCGTCCGGCCCGGCGTACCGGGGAGTGGGTCCGCACGGCCCGGCCCCCGTCGTCCGGGACCGACTGAACCGGTCGTCTGGACCGATCGTCTGAACCGGTCGTCTGGACCGGTCGTCTGGACCGGTCGTCTGACCCGGGCCGGTCTGGACCGGTCGTCTGGACCGGGCCGGTCTGACCCGGGCCCGTCCCGATGACCGGTGCCGAGCCCGGCGTCCGGTGCGCAGCGAGGACCGACGTCACAGCGACACAGGCGGAGCACCGTTACCATCATCGCGGGTGGCATGCCATCATCCATAGCGATGGACCTCCGCCAGCTCGCCGCCCTCACGGCCGTCGCCGACTGCGGGACCTTCTCCGCCGCCGCCGACCGGTTGAACACCGTCCAGTCCAACGTCTCCGCCCACATCGCCCGGCTCGAGCGTCTGCTCGGCGCCACGCTCGTGGACCGGGCCGGCGGCCGTCTGACCGAGGAGGGTGAGATCGTCGTGGCCCGGGCCCGCCGGGTCCAGGCCGAGATCGACGGGCTGGTCGCCGACGTGAACGCCCTGCGCGACAAGGTGGTGGGCGACGTCCGCCTCGGTGTCATCGGGACGGTGGCCCGGTGGCTCGTCCCGGAGCTGCTCAACACGATGAACGAGCTGCACCCCCAGGTGCGCATGATCGTCGTGGACGCCTCGACCACCTCGCTCGCCCCCCAGCTCATCGGCGGCACCCTCAGCCTGGCGATCGTCAACCTGCCCCTGCACGACCCGGACATGACCGTGATGCCGCTGTTCGAGGAGGACATGGTCGCCGTGGTGCCGCCCGGCCACCGCTTCTACGACCGCCCCGAGCTGCGCATGCGGGACCTCCACAACGTGCCTCTGCTGCTGCCCCCGGCGGGGTCCAGTTACCGCCCCGAGCTCGACCAGGCCGCCGACGAGGCGGACATCGCCCTGGTTCCGCTGGCCGAGATCGACGGCGTCCGGCTCATCACGTCGATGGCGTTCGACGGCGTGGGCATGGCCATCGTGCCGGCCACCGCGGCCCCCCCGGGAGCCGACGGATCCTGGCGGGTCGTCCCGGTGAACGGATTGGCCGCCCGCCAGGTAGGGGTCGTGCAGCGCCGTCGAGGCATGCTGTCCGCCCCTGCACGGGTGCTGCTGCAGGTGCTGCACGAGGTCCTCCAGCGCGAGGGCGACCGTCACCCCGGCGTCCGACTCCTGCCGGCCGACGCCTGAGCCCCCAGCCCCGAGCACCGAGCCCCGAGTCCCGGGGTCTGAGCCCCGAGCCCTGGGGCCTGACCGGCACCGGATGCGGGCTGCTGCACCGGGCAACGGATCCGATGCGCTAAACGGGTGTGCGTGCAACTTCGACTCGATGGCAGGACAGCACTCGTCACCGGGGGTTCCCGAGGTATCGGCAAGGCGATCGCGGCGGCGTTCGTGGCCTCCGGTGCGGACGTGTTCATCACCGCCCGCAAAGCCGACGGACTGGCCGCCGCGGCGGCCGAACTGGAAGCCCTCGGGGGCGGCCGGGTGGCCTGGATGGCGGCCAACGCCGGTGACGCCGAGCAGGCCGAGGCGTGCGTGCGCTCCTGCATGGAGCGCTTCGGGCGTCTCGATGTGCTCGTGAACAACGCCGCCGCCAACCCCTACTTCGGGCCCATGATCGACATCGACCAGGCCCGGGCGGAGAAGACGGTCCAGGTCAACCAGTGGGGCTACGTGATGTGGACCCGTCTCGTCCGAGACGCCTGGATGGGGGCCAACGGCGGGGCGGTGCTGAACGTGTCGTCGGTGGGTGGCTTCTCGGTCGAGCGGGGGATCGGCTGGTACAACGCCACCAAGGCGGCCGTGCTCCACATGACCCGCCAGCTCGCCGCCGAGCTCGCTCCCGGGATCCGGGTGAACGCGCTCGCCCCGGGCCTCATCACGACGGGCTTCTCCCGGGCGCTGTGGGAGGAGCACCACGACACCCTGTCGGCCGCGACCCCGCTCGGCCGTCTGGGCACACCGGAGGACGTCGCCGGAGCCGCCCTGTTCCTCTGCTCCGACGCCGCCTCCTGGATCACCGGCGCCCACCTGGTGATCGACGGCGGGGCGACGACGGCACCCGCCCTCAGCTGAGACCGGCCGCTCGGGTCGGCTGTTCAGGTCACACGGGCCGCTGGGGACTCAGGTCACCAGCAGCACGAGGGCGAGCGCGGCCAGCGCGCCGTTGCGGGCGAGGGTGTCGGGCCCGATCGGCCGATCCGACCGGGCACCGAAGCAGTGGCACACCGGCCGGCGCCCGGCCCGGAGCGACAGCGCCACGGCGGTGCTGAAGACGGCGAGGAGCGCCAGGACCACCATCGCTCCGATCGCCCGGCTCGGGGGAACGGCCAGCAGCCCGGCGGCGGCGAGCTCGGTGGCCGGGAGCACGGCGGCGACGGCACCCTCCAGGCCCGGCGGCGTGCCCAACCCGGCTGCGGCGCGGCGGGTGCCGGCCCGGTCGGCCAGCTTGGCCACCGCCGCCCAGACGAAGGCGGCGACGAGCACCGTCAGGGAGACGGCCCGGGCGAGGTCGACAGCCACGCCCCGATGGTCGCACGATCGGGGCGGCGATCCGAGCGCGGACGGCGCAGGCGATGGCGGGCCCCCGCCGCTAGCGTGCCGCCGTGGCCGATGTGCGCACGTGGGTGCAGGGGGCTCGACCGCGGACGCTGCCCGCGGCGGTCGTGCCCGTCCTGGTGGGAACCGCCGTGGCTGCCTCGGAGGGGCGCGGGGGTGGGGCCGGTGCCGATCTCGGTCGGGCGGCCCTGGCGCTGGTGGTCTCGCTGGCCCTGCAGGTAGGCGTGAACTACGCGAACGACTACTCCGACGGGGTCCGCGGCACCGATACGGTCCGGGTGGGTCCGGTCCGGCTGGTGGGGCAGGGGCTGGCCCGTCCCCGGCAGGTGAAGCTGGCCGCCTTCGCGGCCTTCGGTGTCGCCGCCGTCTGCGGGCTGGTGCTCGCCCTGCTCACGACGCCGTGGCTCATCGCCGTGGGCGTCGCCGCCATCGCCGCCGCCTGGGGTTACACGGGTGGACCCCGGCCCTACGGGTACGCCGGGCTGGGCGAGGCGTTCGTGTTCGTCTTCTTCGGCATCGTGGCCGTCGTCGGCACGGTCTTCGTGCAGCGGGAAGCCGTTCCCGTGCTGGCCTGGGTGACGTCGGTGCCCGTGGGCCTCCTGGCGGTCTCGCTGCTGGTCGTCAACAACCTGCGCGACATCCCGACCGACGCCCGCAGCGGCAAGCAGACGATGGCCGTGCGCCTGGGCGACGTCCGCACGCGCGTGGCCTACGTGTCCTGCGTGGCCATGGCACTGGCGGCCGTTCCGGTCGTCGCCCTCGTCGCCGGCCGGCCGTGGGTGCTCGTCGGCCTGGGGGCGGCGGCGGCGGCGGTCGCCCCCGTGCGGATCGTGCGGTCCGGGGCGACCGGCCGCGACCTGGTGCCGGTGCTCGGCGCGACCGGTCGGGTGCAGGTCCTGTTCGGGGTGCTCGTGGCGGTCGGCCTGGTGCTCTGATCCCCGATGGCACGTGACGACCGCGACTGGTGGCGGGCCGGGCATCCCGACGACCACCTTCGTCGGCTCGCCCGGGGCCGCTCGTCGTCGGTGGGCGTCCCCATCTACCGTTCGAGCCGTCGCGGGCGGCCCCCGGCCCGCCGGGCCCGGACCGGCCTGGCCATCCTCGTGCTCGTGGTCGGTGCCGTGGCGGGCGTCCCGCTGCTGTTCAACCAGGACCGGATCACCTTCGAAGGTCCCGTGGCCGTCGGGGCGATCCGGGCCGAGTCCGTCGTGGGAGCGACGGTCACCGTCCGGATCTCCCCGTCGGCCAACCTCCCCCGGGCGACGGTCCGCCTCGACGGTCAGGTGCTTCCGCTGCGACCCGGCGGTGACCGGGACCCCGGGGCGGGGACGGTGGCGCTGCCCGCGCTGGCGCCGGGGGCGCACACGCTGGAGGTCACCTCCGGCCGCACGCTGCTGTGGCGGGGGCCGGCACGTCGGACGCTGCGCTTCGTCGTCGACGCCACCGCTCCCGTGCTCGCGCTCGACCCGGTGAAGGCGGTCGCCTCGCTCGGGGAACCGGTGACGGTCACCGGGCGGGTGCGCGACCCCGAGGACGATGCCGCCGGGCGCCCGCTGACCGTCACGGTCAACGGCGCCGCGGTGCCGGTGTCCGGCGGACGCTTCCAGCTCGCCTTGCGTCGGCCACCCCCCGGCGGCGTTCGGGTGACGGTCCGCGACACGGCCGGGAACACGGCGTCGGGCAGCCTGGAGCTCGGGGTCGCCCGCCTCCTGCCGGCGCTGCGGATGGTCCACGTCTCGACCGACGCCTGGGCCGACGCGTCCCGTCGTGACGCCCTGCTGCTGCTGGCCGCCGAACGCCGCATCTCGGCCGTGCTGCTCGATGTCAAGGACCCCGACGGCCGCATCGGGTACCTCAGCCGCGTGCCGCTCGCCCAGCAGGTGGGTGCCGTCAACGCCGACATCGATCTTCGGGCGGCGGTCGGGGCCATGAAGACGGCCGGGCTCACCGTGATCGGACGGATCTCGGTGTTCCACGATCCGGTGCTGGCGACGGCCGCCTGGCGGGCCGGGAACGCCCGTCAGGTCGTCACCGACCGCGCCGGCGTGCCCGTGGGCGGGGCGCCGGAGTGGACCAACCCCCTCGACAAGGACGTCCGAAACTACCACCTGGCTCTGGCCCGGGAAGCAGCCGAGGCAGGGGTGGACGGCGTCGTGTTCGACCGCCTGCAGCGCCCGCCGGGCAAGATCGAGGACATGGACCTCGGCTCGGCGGCCGAGGTCGACGACGCCCTGGTGGAGGTGCTCCGGGGGGCGGGGCTCGTGCTGGCCGACACCTCCACGCGTCTCGGGGTCATGACCGAGGTCGCCAAGGACGCCCCCGAGTGGAGCGAGCCGCCGCTCGAAGCCTTCGCCCAGGTGAGCGACTGGGTGCTGCCCATCGTCTACCCGGTCCGGTGGTCCATGGGTTCCTTCGACGTCGTGGACCCCATCGCCAACCCCTACACGATCGTGTACCGGGCGCTGCCTGCGGTCCGGGCCGCCTTCGGGGTGTCGTCGGCCCGGATGGTCCCGGTGCTGCAGGACTTCAGCATCCGGCTCGACTACGGGCGCAAGCAGGTGGCCGCCCAGATCCAGGCGGTCGCCGACCGATGCCTCGGGGACTTCGTCCTGTGGGACCCGAAGGTCACCTACGTGGCCCGCTCACTGCCCGTCGGCGCACCCGTCCCCTCGGCCGACAAGGGCTGCTGAGCCCAGAGGGCGAGAGGGGCTGCTGAGCCCAGGGGCTGACCCGAGCCGCCGGCCCGGGTCAGGTGGTCGTCAGCACCACCGCCACCTGCCGGGTGACGGCACCGCTGCGGGCGGTGATGGTGATCGCCGACGACGACGGGGCGGCCCCGGCCGGCACGAAGAACGTGACGGCCGAGGTGCCGGCGGTGACGGGGTTGGGGGAGACGACCACGGCCACGTTCGCCGGGGCGCCGGCCACCGAGATCAGAGCCCCGTTGGCCAGGGTGCCCGAGAGGACCAGGCCGACGACACCGCTGGCACCGTTGGCGACCGAGATCGACGGCGAGGAGGTCGTGACCGTGAGGTCGGTCCCTCCGGCGACGGTGGTCGTGCTGGCACCACCCGGGGGCGGCAGTGCGCCGCCGCCGGCGACGGTCGTGGTCGGCGCTCCCGGCACGGTCGTGGCCGTGGTGCTGCCGACGGTGAGCTGCCCCTGCCCGGAGCGCACGAAGGCCCCGGCGGTGGCGGTGACGATGAAGGGGGTCGGCCCGAGCGGTGTGCCCGGCGGAACGGTGATCGTCATCGTCGAGATCCCCGACAGCAGCGGGTTGGGTGAGAACGAGGCGACCACGCCCGGCGGCAGCCCCTGCGCCGCCAGGGTGAGGTTGCCAGGGGCGGCGGCTCCGACGACGTTCACCGCCACGATGACGGCGGTGGATCCGGTCTGGCCGGGCTGGACGGACAGCGTGGCGGGCAGCAGGGAGACGGTGACGTCGGTGGGGACGTTCTGCGGCACGGTCGGGGCGACGCTGGGCGTGGGGGTGACGGTCGGAGCGACCGTGGGGGTGACCGTGGGCGTGACCGTGGGCGTGACCGTCGGCGCGATGGTCGTGGCGGTGCCCGGGGCCGGGGAGATGGGTCGGGCGATGCCCCCGATGGGCGGCGCCGTCGTGGTCGTGGCGGTCGGGGACGCTCCGCCGGCTCCGACCTGGACCGTGAAGGTCCCGGTGCGCGTGCGGCCTCCGGCGGTCCCCCGGATCGAGACCTCGTACGCGCCGTCGGCGACGTCGTCGGCCACGGCGATGTCGACCCGGGCGCTCTCGCGGATGGGGGAGAACACGCGCACGGTGATGCCGTCGGGGAGGTCGCGGGGCGACATCGTGACCGGCGAGGCGAACCCGCTGATGGCGTTGATGAACACCCGGGTGGTCGACGACGATCCGGCGGCCACCTCGACCACCTCGTCCTGGATGCTCACCGAGAAGTCGCCCCGGCCGGTCGTCGAGCCGGAGCGTCGGGTCGTCGTGGTGGCCGATCGGCGGTTGGTCGTGACCGGGGTCCGGTTGGTGGCCTTCGTGGTCGCCGTGGCCCTGGTGGTGGCGGTGCCGGCCCTGGTGGTGGCGGTGACGGCCTTGGTGGTGGCGGTGCGGCCGGGCACGGTGGGACCCACGGCGGCCGACACGCTCCCGCCGGCGGCCATGACCACGGTGGAGCCGAGCAGGACGGTCCCGGCGATGGCGGCGGCCGTCCGGCGTCCGGGCCGGTCCGCCCACAGGCCGGGTCGTTCGGGCCGGGGACGTCGTCGGTTCGGGATCGGGGTGCGCATGGTGGCTCCTCGGGCTCGCGGGGCTCGGCCGCGTGACCGTGCGGCGCGAGGTTAGGCGCCCGGGGCCCGCTTGACCCGGACATGTCGGCGTCGCCGCAGGTCAGCGCCGTCTTGCCACGGGAAACCGGCCGGTCCGGCGGGGTCCGGCGGGGGTCAGCCGGGGTTCGGGCCGGGGTCGGCCGGGGCTCGGGCCGGGGTCAGCCGGTGCGGGTGGCGACGATCAGTTGGGCGGCGCCGCCGGTCAGCAGGCGGCGCTGGGCCCCGCTGAACCCGGCCGCATGCAGGCGCTCGAGCAGGACCGGCGCCGGAGGCAGGTAGGCCAGTGATCGGGGCAGGTAGCGGTAAGCGCTGGCATCGGACAGCAGGCCACCGATGGCGGGTACGACCCGTCCGAAGTAGATGCGATGGCCGAAGCGCAGCACCGGGTGCTCGGGCTCACAGGCGTCGACGAGGGCGATGCGGCCCCCGGGGCGCACGACCCGGCCGAGCTCGTCGAAGAACCCGCCCAGCTCGACGAAGTTGCGCAGCGCGAACCCGCACGTCACCCCATCCACCGCACCGTCGGCCACGGGCAGGCGGAGCACGTCGCACTGCACCAGCGGGGCCGGGGTCCGGGCGTGGGCCAGCATCCCGAAGCTCAGGTCCATGCCGACCGGGCGCAGCCCCGCCCGGGCCAGGTCGTTGCACAGGTCTCCGGTGCCGGCGGCGAGGTCGAGCACGAGCGAGCCCTCCGGCAGCCCCAGGCTGCGCACCGCCCGACGCCGCCAGCGCACGTCGAGGCGGAACGTCATGATGCGGTTGACGAGGTCGTAGCGGGGGCTGATGGCGTCGAACATGGCCCGGACGGCGGCCACCTTCGCCTCGCCCTCGGGCAGCCCTCCGGACAGATCGATGGCCGGATCGGGGGTGCGCACGGGTTCGATGGTAGGCCGGGCCGGGCCCGTACAGGCCCTAGCCTGGGGCGGTGCTGGATGTGGCCGAGCTGCGGATCGATCTGGGGCACCGTGTGCTCCTCGAGGGAGCGTCATTCCGTCTGGCCGCCGGCGAGAAGGTGGCGCTGATCGGCCACAACGGAGCGGGCAAGACCACGCTGCTGCGCACGATCGCCGGCGAGATCCCGGCGGCGGCCGGGACGGTGAGCCGCCCGGCGCAGTGGGGATGGCTCCGCCAGGACGTGCAGGTGCGCCCTGAGGACGCCGCCAAGCTGGCCTACGACCACCTCCTCGACGGGTCGCCGCTGGCCGCCCTGGCGGGCGAGATCGAGGAGGCCCAGGCCCGCATCGAGAAGGCGTCGATCGACCTCGGTGCGGGGGTGGACGGGGCGGCGGACCGCCTCGACCGCGCCGTGCGCCGCTTCACGACCCTGGAGGAGGAGTTCCGCAACGCCGGCGGGTACCAGCGCGAAGCCGAGGCCGAGCGGGTCGCCGCCGGCGTCGGGATCGACGAGGAGATCCTGCTGCGCGACGTGGGGATGCTGTCGGGCGGCCAGCGTCGGCGACTCGAGCTGGCCCGTCTGCTGCTGGCCGGCGGCGATCTGCTGGTGCTCGACGAGCCGACCAACCACCTCGATGCCGACGCCAAGCGCTGGGTGATGGACTTCCTCCGGACGTCACCGGCGACCGTGCTCGTGGTGAGCCACGACATCGAGCTCATGGACAGTGCCATCGACCGGGTGATCGTGCTCGAGAACGCCCAGATCGACCAGTACAAGGGCACCTACTCCGACTACGTCCGCCAGCGGGCCGAGCGCGAGGCCCAGCGGGCCCGTGACGCCGCCAACACGGCCAAGGAGGTGGCCCGCCTGGAGCGCACGCTGGACAAGTTCCGCAAGGCCAACGCCACCCACGCCAAGAAGCGGGCGGCGCTGCGTCAGCGCATCGATCGCATCCACGAGCAGCGGCCCGCCGACTTCATGACGGTTCGCAAGCGCACGATGAACGTCCGCTTCCCCGATCCGGTCCGGGCCGGTGACGTCGTGATGCGGGTCGAGGGTCTGGCCAAGCGCTTCGGCGACACGACCGTGTTCGAGGACGTCGACTTCCTCGTCGAACGGGGCCGCACGTTCCTCGTGCTGGGCCTCAACGGCGCCGGCAAGACCACGCTGCTCCGCTGTCTGGCCGGCATCTACCAGGCCGACGGGGGGACGGTCCGCCTGGGTTCGAACGTCACCCTCGGCTTCTATGCCCAGGAGCACGAGGACATCCGCCCCGGCATGTCGGTGATCTCGCTGCTGCGAGACGCCGGGCGGGGCATGACCGATCCCGATCTCCGCAAGCTCCTGGGGCACTTCGGGCTGACCGGCGACGTCGCCGACCAGGACGCCGGCACCCTCTCGGGTGGGGAGAAGACGAAGCTGGCCCTGTGCCGCCTCGTCATCGGCAAGGCCAACGTGCTGCTGCTCGACGAGCCCACGAACAACCTCGACCCGGCTTCCCGGGAGGCGGTGCTCGCTGCGCTCCAGCACTACAAGGGCACGATCCTGCTGGTGAGCCACGACGAGGAGTTCGTCACCCAGCTCGAGCCCGATCAGGTGCTCATCCTCCCCGAGGGCGAGGTCGCCCACTGGGACGAGAAGGTCCTCGATCTCGTCGCCCTCCGCTGACCGCCGGGGCGGGCCTCAGCGCCGGGCGGGCGCCGTCTTCACGAGCTCGATCCGGGCCCGTTCGCTGCGGCCGCCGGAACCGGCGGTGAACGTCGCCGTGGGCGGGACCGCCATCACCACGAGGCGGTTGTCGAGGAAGTCCGTGTAGGCGAGCAGCCGGCCGTCGGGTGACACGTCGAGGCCGGTGGTCTGGTTGCCGGCCACCACGGCGTCGAGCCGTCGCCCGGTGGTGGTGTCGAGCACCAGCACCGTTCCCCAGTCGGGCCCGGGGACGTTGTAGCCCTTGGGGTTGTTGCGGCCCCGGTTCGAGACGAAGAGCAGACGCCCGTCGGGGCTGAGGTCGATCGTGTTGGGATGCGAGTCGGTGGCGGCCAGCACCGTGGCCGTGGGTACCGGTTCCCTGGGGAGCGGCTCCGCCGCGGGCACCGGGTCGGCCAGGTCGACCCGGAAGGCCCGGTCGGTGCCCATGTCGTCGGCATAGAGGCGACGGGCGGCGGCGTCGACGACCAGGTGGCGCATCGCCCCGCCGGTTCGCAGCACGATGCGTTGCGTCCCGGATGCCAGATCGATCCGCGCCAGCTCCCCGTTCTCGAAGCCGGCGACCCAGAGGGCCCCGCCCGAGGGATCCATGGCCAGGCCTCTCGGGGTCCTCACGGTGGGGATGCGGCGACGGAGCCGGCCGGTGGCGAGGTCGATCTCGGACACGTCGTCGCTCACCCAGTTCGCTGCCCACAAGGTGGTCTCGTCGGGCGACAGCGCCAGCACCTTGGTCCAGTTCCCACCCGTCGAGAAGCGCCGCAGCACCTGTCGGGAGGCGACGTCGATCTCGTAGACGGAGGCGGTCTCCATCTGGCTGACGAACGCCCGCCGCCCGGCCCGGTCGAAGACGACCTCCACCCCGCCGCCGGAGCTGCCCAGGGTCACCAGGCCGAGGCGGTTGCCGCTCGCCGCGTCGAAGACCTCCACCCCTCTCGATCCCAGGAGGGGGACCCAGAGTTGGGAGCCGTCCGGGGTGAAGGCCACCTGCTTCGGGTTGGATCCGGTCCGGATCTGGTACCGGGTCTCCAGGATCTGGCCGGTCGGGTCGAGCCAGCGGGTGATGCGGGTCGGGCCGGCGAGGCGGAGCCGTTCGGACCGGGTGACGCGCCCGTCGAGTGCGATGACGACGCCGGTCTCACCGGTGGGCACCTCGATGGTGAACGGTGCCCGGCCGGTGCGGGTGACACCGTCGGCCCCGGTGACGGTGACGGTCGCCCCCGGAGGGGTGGTGGCGACCTCGAACCGCACGGCCGGGCCACGGACGGCCGGAGGAGCCGGGACGGTGGTGGAGCCTGGTGCCCCGTCACCCGAGGGAAGTCCGCTGGCGGGTGGGACGGTGCTGGCGGGTGGGACGGTGCTGGCGGGTGGGACGGTGCTGGCGGGTGGGACGGTGCTGGCGGGTGGGACGGTGCTGGCGGG
>JBIKWW010000037.1:0-14533 GCA_044356125.1 Acidimicrobiia bacterium | reverse complement strand
CGACGGTGGAGGGTGCGCGATGAGCATGACGGTCACCATCCGGGCGCCGCGCCGCCAGGTGAGCTTCCAGCTCGACGGTGCCGAGGTCTCGGTGCGCGAGGGCGACACGATCCTCAGCGCCTGCCGGTCCGCCGGGGCCGACGTGCCGACGCTCTGTTACGGCGAGACGATCGAGCCGGCCAACGCCTGCCGGGTGTGCATGGTCGAGCTGGAGGGCAGCCGGACGCTCGTGCCGGCCTGCTCCCGCAAGGCCGAGGACGGAATGGTCGTGCGGACCGACACCGCCCGCACCCGCCATGCCCGCAAGATGGTGCTGGAGTTCCTGGGGTCCTCGGTCGACCTCTCGACGACGCCGGGTATCGACGGGCTCATGGACCGCTTCGGCGCCGACCCGTCCCGCTTCGGCGAGGATGCCGCGACCGTCGCCCAGCCCGTGAAGATCGACAACGAGCTCTACGTCCGCGACTACGGCAAGTGCATCCTCTGCTACCAGTGCGTCGACGCGTGCGGCGAGCAGTGGCAGAACTCGTTCGCCATCGCCGTCGGTGGCCGGGGCTTCGGGGCGCACATCACCACCGAGTTCGACAACCCGCTGCCGGACTCGTCGTGCGTCTACTGCGGCAACTGCATCCAGGTCTGCCCCACCGGTGCGCTGATGTTCACCAGCGAGTACCGGATGCGCGAGGCGGGCACCTGGGACGAATCGAAGCAGACGAAGACCGACACGATCTGCCCCTACTGCGGCGTGGGCTGCACCCTGCGCCTCCATGTGCAGGACAACACCATCGTGAAGGTCACCTCTCCGCCCGAGCACTCCGTCACCTCCGGCAACCTGTGCATCAAGGGCCGCTTCGGCTTCCAGCACGTCCAGAACTTCTGAGCGGCCTCGCGTAGGGTCTCGTCCCGCCCGGCCCCGGCGTCCCGATCCAGCCGGGCGATCGTCGCATGTGGCTGCCCGCTGACCTCGCCCTCGTCGCCGCTGCGCTGCTCGCGGCACTCGGATGGGGCGCCCGCCCCCGGCTCCCCCGGGCCGCCGAGGCCGCCCGCGAGGCCGCCTACGTCTTCGTGCTCTACGCCATGTGGCGCACCCTCAACCGCGTCGAGCTGCACATGGACGGGGCCCTGGAGCGGGGCCGCCAGATCTGGCGCCTCCAGCGGGCCATCGGGCTCGGCACCGAGCGATGGCTCCAGCAGCGGGTCATCCGCCACGACCTCGTCATCCAGGCGGCCAACATCTTCTACGCCGGCGTGCACGTACCGGCCATGATCGCCTTCCTGATCTGGATGTTCTTCCGCCACCGCGATCGGTACGCGCGCTGGCGTTCGCTGCTCGCCCTCTCCACCGCCGCCTGCGTCGCCATCCGTCTCGTGCCCGTCGCCCCGCCCCGACTGATGCCCGAGCTGGGCTTCGTCGACACCGCCGTCCTGCACGGCCAGTCCGTCTACGGGGCCGTCGGGACGGGCGTCTCGGATCAGCTCGCCGCCATGCCGTCGATCCACGCCGGGTGGGCCCTGATCGTCGGGATCGGGGTGTGGCGGTACGGCACCGGCCGCTGGCGCTGGATCGGTCCGACGCACGTGGTGCTGACCATGCTGGCCATCGTGGTCACCGCCAACCACTGGTGGCTCGACGCCATCGTCGCCGGCCTGCTCCTGTTCCCCATCGACCGGCTGCGCACCGTGACGATCGCTGCGCTGGCCCGGGCCCGGAGCGCCCCCGGCGGGGCGGCCGTCGTCGCAACCCGGCGGACCCGCTGAGCACCGCTCTCTAGGCTCGGCCGCATGTGCCGCAACATCACCCCGCTGCGGGGTCTGCAGCCGCCGGCCACGGCGGAGGAGATCGAGGCTGCGGCCCGCCAGTTCGCCCGCAAGGTGGCCGCTGCGTCGACGGGCTCGGGGGCGCTGCGCGATCCGGCCTTCGAGCTCGCCGTGCGCCGCATCGCCGAGGCCACCACCGAGCTGCTCGCCACGCTCCCCGAGCGCCGTACGCCCCCCACCGTCGAGCCGCCCCTGCGCCGCCGACGCGCCGCCGGATGACCGGCCCGCCCCGGCGCCGCCGCCGGCCCGGACCGCCCCGCGATCCCGGCAACCCCCGCCCCGGCGCCGCCATGGTCACCGACGAGGTCCGGGCCCGGCGGGAGGCTGCCGTCCCGACGGTCACCTACCCTGCCGAGCTCCCCATCACCGAGCGGATCGACGAGCTCGCCGGGCTCATCAGGGACCACCAGGTCGTCGTGGTCGCCGGTGAGACCGGCTCGGGCAAGAGCACGCAGCTCCCCAAGCTGTGCCTGGCCCTCGGCCGCGGCATCGCCGGCCGGATCGGCCACACCCAGCCCCGCCGCCTCGCCGCCCGGACGGTCGCCGAACGCATCGCCGACGAGCTGGGCGTCGCCGTCGGCGGCGCTGTCGGCTGCACCGTGCGCTTCAGCGACCAGGTGGCCGACGAGACCCTCGTCAAGGTCATGACGGACGGCATCCTGCTCGCCGAGACCCGCCACGACCGTGATCTGCGCGCCTATGACACGATCATCATCGACGAGGCCCACGAACGCAGCCTGAACGTCGATTTCCTCCTCGGCTACCTCCGCCGCCTGCTCCCCCGCCGACCTGACCTCAAGCTCGTGATCACGTCGGCGACCATCGACACCGGGAAGTTCTCCGCCCACTTCGGCGGCGCCCCGATCGTGGAGGTGTCCGGGCGCACCTATCCGGTCGAGGTCCGCTACCGGCCCTTCGCCCTCGACGCCGACGACGACCGGGACCAGACCCAGGCGATCGCCGACGCCGTCGAGGAGCTCCGCACCGAGGGCCCCGGCGACGTGCTCGTGTTCCTGTCGGGCGAACGCGAGATCCACGACACCGCCGACGCCCTCCGACGCATCGAATGGCCCGACACCGAGATCGTCCCGCTCTACGCCCGTCTGGGACTGGCCGAGCAGCGCAGGGTCTTCGCGCCGCACCGCGGCCGACGCGTGGTGCTGGCCACCAACGTCGCCGAGACGTCGATCACGGTGCCCGGCATCCGCTACGTCGTGGACACCGGCACGGCCCGCATCTCGCGCTACTCGCGCCGGCTCAAGGTCCAGCGGCTGCCCATCGAGCCGGTGTCGCAGGCGTCGGCCGACCAGCGGGCCGGCCGCTGCGGCCGGGTCGCCCCCGGGGTCGCCATCCGCCTCTATGCCGAGGACGACTACGCCAACCGTCCGGCGTTCACCGAGCCCGAGATCCTGCGCACCAACCTGGCGTCCGTCGTGCTCCAGGCGGCGTCGCTGCGTCTGGGGGATCTCACCCGGTTCCCGTTCGTCGACCCGCCCGATCGACGCGCCGTCAACGACGGCGTCGCCCTGCTCGAGGAGCTCGGTGCCTTCCGCCCCGGCGAGACCGACCCCGACCGCCGTCTCACGCCCCTCGGCCACCGTCTCGCCCGGCTTCCCACCGACCCCCGACTGGGGCGCATGGTGCTGGCCGCCGAGGAGCTCGACTGCGCCCGCGAGGTGCTCGTGATCGCCAGCGCGCTGTCGATCCAGGACCCTCGGGAGCGCCCGACCGAGCAGCGGGCGGCAGCGGAGCAGTCCCACGCCCGATTCCGATCGGAGGGCTCGGACTTCCTCGCCTACCTGCAGCTCTGGGACCACCTCCGCGAGCTCCAGAGGACCACGACCAAGAGCGCCTTCCGCCGGTCGTGCCGCCAGGAGTTCCTCAACTTCCTGCGGGTGCGCGAATGGCAGGACGTCGAACGCCAGCTGCGCGACACCGCGGCCGAGCTGGGCATCCGGGCCAACCGCTCCCCCGCCGAGCCCGACCGGATCCACCGGGCCCTCCTCACGGGCCTGCTCTCCCACGTCGGCGTGCTGCCGCCCACGGACCGCAAGCGACCGCAGGGGCCCACGCCGCCGGGCGGGCGGCCCCGCGAGCGCCAACCCCTGCCCGAGTACCTCGGGGCCCGCAACGCCCGTTTCGCCATCGCCCCCGGGAGCGTCCTCACCCGAAAGGCACCCAAGTGGGTGATGGCCGGAGAGCTGGTCGAGACGAACCGGCTGTGGGCCCGGACCGTCGCCGGCGTGCGGCCGGAGTGGATCGAGGCGGCGGCCGGCGCTCTCGCCACGCGCAGCCACGACGACCCGCGCTGGGACCGCGAGCGGGGATCGGTGGTCGCCACCGAGCGGGTGACGCTCTACGGCCTGCCCGTCGCCGTGCGCACGGTCGACTACGCCCGCATCGATCCTGAAGCAGCCCGGGAGCTGTTCATCCGCATGGCCCTCGTCGAACGGCAGTGGGACACCCACGAGGCCTTCTTCGCCGCCAATGCCGCCGCCGTCGACCGGGTCAGACGGCTCGAGGACCGGGCCCGGCGCCGCGACCTGCTCGTCGGCCACGACGCCGTCTTCGCCCTGCTCGACGCCCGGATCCCCGAGGACGTGACCAACGGCCGGGCCCTCGAACGCTGGCTCCGGGAGGACCGGTCGGAGCGCAACGCCCGGCTCACGCTGAGCGCGGCCGAGCTCATCGACCCCGAGGCGGGCGGCATCGCCCCGGAGGACTTCCCCGACCATCTGGTGATCAGGGACCACCGCTACCTCCTCACCTACGCCTACACCCCGGGCCGGGCGGGTGACGGCATCACGCTGCACCTGCCGCTGGCCGCGCTCCAGACCCTCACCGACGACGACACCTCGTGGATGGTCCCGGGTGTCCGCCGCGAGCTCGTCGAGGCGATGATGCGGGCGCTGCCCAAGCAGTACCGGCGCCCGCTGAGCCCCATCTCCGGGCACGTCGATGCCTTCCTGGCCGCCCATTCACCCGCCGACGGACCGCTCCCGGCGTTGCTGGCGGACTACGTGAACACCGTCGTGCGACGCGAGACCGACGGCCAGGTGTGGTCGACGCTCTCGGCCGCCGACTTCGTCCCCGACACGTGGCCCGATCACCTTCGCTTCCAGTACGCGGTCCAGGGGACCGACCGCGAGGTGCTGGCCGTCGGCCGTCGTCTCGGCGTGCTCGCCGTCGAGCTGCGCCCGCGCCTCCGAGCCGCCGTGGTGGCGGCCCATGCCGGTCTGGAGCGCAGGGGCCAGACGAGCTGGACCTTCGACGAGATCCCGGGCCGCGTCGGCGTCGAGCAGTCGGGGCACCGCATCGTCGGCTATCCGGCGCTGGTGGACGAGCGGACCTCGGTCGGCCTCGACGTGGTGATGTCAGCAGCCGAGCAGGCCCGCTCGACGAGGGCCGGGGTGCGGCGGCTCCTGCTGCTGACGATCGTGGCGCCGCGCCGCCAGCTCGAGCGTCTGGTGGGCAACGCCGCCCGGCTGGCCCTGCCCCAGCTCCGGGCGGGGACCGTCGAGGAACTGGTGGACGATGCCGTCGGCATCGCCGTCGACGTGCTGGTGGGCGACCGGGGGGCGGCGGTGCGTGACCAGGCGACGTTCGACGCCCTGCGCGAGGACGTCCGCGGCGAGCTCCACGACGCTGCCGCCCGCGTCGTGGGCATGGCGGCGGCGATCGCCGAGACGGCGGCGACCACGCTCGCCCTGCTGGCCCCGCTCTCGGCGTCGGCCTTCGACGCCTCGGTGGCCGACCTGCGCGCCCAGCTCCGGTGGCTGGCCGGACCGGGGTTCGTGCGCGCCACCGGGTCGGCCCGTCTGGGCGACGTCGAGCGGTACGTGCGGGCGGCCCGCGCCCGGGCCGAGAAGCTGGCCGGTGACCTGGAGCGGGACCGGCGGCGCATGGCCCCGATCCGGCGGCTGCAGGACGAGATCGACGACGTGCTGGTCGACGCACCGCCGGAGCGGCGGGTCGAGCTGATGGCACTGCGCTGGGATGTGGAGGAGCTGCGCGTGGCGGCGTGGGCCCAGCAGCTCGGCACCCGGTCCGGGGTGAGCGAGACCCGGATCCGGCGCGACCTCGACCGGATCGCCCCGGTGGCGTAGGGAGCGGCGTCAGCTCCCGTCGAGGCCCCCGGCGGCGACGAGCGCGTTGAGCCGCTCCGGCGGGTACTCCGCCTCGATGGCAGCAGCGGCGGCGAGGGCGACCGCCTCCAGGTCATCACCGCAGTCGCTGGCCGCACGGGTCCACTGGGCGATGTAGTCGTCGCTGCCGTGCAGACCGGCGACCATGGCGGCCCGGTCGATGGCGTGCTGGAAGCGCTCGCTGAGCTGGACCTGGTGCCGGCGACGGCCGGCCTGGGCGTTGACCTGGCTCGGGATGGCACGCCACGAGATGACGACCAGCTGGGCCACCGCTCAGCCCTCGCCGTCGGCCGTGCCCACCACGCTGAGGTGCCAGGCCACGGCACCGTCGAGCTGGTTGAACGTGAACAGGTGCAGGCCGTCGACGCCGAGCTCGTCGAGACCGCTTCCGAGCTCGGCGAGGAGCTCGGTGGGCTCGTAGCTGGACGTGGCCAGGTGCGCCAGCCCCGCCCGGTTCTTCTGCAGGTACCGCAGCGACTGGCCGACGCCGACGCGCATGCCCATGGTGAGCAGCTTGGTGCGGTCCACCGGCCCGGGAATCCCGAGGCGCACGGGCAGGGTCAGGCCGGCCGCCCGCTCGGCGCGCAGCCAGCCGGCGATCACCTCGGAGTCGAAGCACATCTGCGTGGAGACCCAGCCCGCCATGCCGGCTCCGACCAGGATCGCCTGCTTGCGGTGCAGGGCCGGGCGGAGCTGGGCGGCGTCGATGAGGGCGTGGCCGTCGGGGTAGCCCGAGACCCCGATGCGGGTGAGGCCGTGGTGCTCGCCCACCAGGGCCTCGAGCAGGTCGGCCGCACCCGGGTAGGGACCGGCGGGCTCCTCGGCGTCCCCGGCGATGACGAAGGCCTCGTCGAAGCCCTCGGCGCGGAGGCGGGCGGCGATGTCACGGACGTGACCGCCGTCGCGCACCAGCCGGGCGGCGATGTGGGGCGTGGGGACCAGCCCGTCGGCCCGGAGCCGGGCGCTGAGGTCGAGGGTGGCTTCGATGCCCTTGGCCGGTGAGCAGGTGACCGAGACGCGGGACCCCCTCGGCAGCGACGGGAGCTGGGCCTCGAGGTTCTTCAGGGGGACGAGCTCGTAGACGGTGTGCTGCGCGACCCGCCTGACGGCGGGGTCGGCGACCACGCCGCTGTCGGACGGACGAGGACGACGCAGCAGGTCACGCAGCACGTTCCACATCCTAGAACTGTTCCGCATCGTGCAACAAGCACGCAGGAGGGTCCGCCGTCGTGGCGCGTTCCTCAGGCGACGTCCTCAGGCGACGTCCTCAGGCGACGTCCTCAGGCGACGTGGTCGGGGAGCTCGACCTTGCGCCGCCCGACGAAGTCCTCGAGCTCGGCCACGATGGCGTCGTCCATGGGAGGTGGCTGGTACGCGGCGAGCTGCTCCTTCCAGGTGCGGTTGGCCCGCTGGGCGGCGTCGAGGGCACCCTCCTCGGTCCACTGCTCGAAGCTCGAGGAGTCCGCCGTGGTCGACCGGTAGAAGGCCGTCTCGAAGTTGGCCAGCGTGTGGGCCGTGCCCAGGAAGTGCTGGCCCGGGCCGTTCTCCACGATCGCCCCGACCGCCTGGCCGTTCTCGCTCAGGTCCAGACCGCGCACGAACACGCCGTGCATGCCGAGCTGGTCGGCGTCGAGGATGAACTTCTCGTACCCGACGGCGAGCCCGCCCTCCAGCCATCCGGCGGCGTGGAGCACGAAGTTCACGCCGCTCATCACCGTCGGCAGCATGGTGTTCGCGCTCTCGTAGGCGGCCTGGGCGTCGGGCAGCTTGGAGGCCGTGAGGTTCCCACCGGACCGGAACGGAACCCCGAGGCGGCGCGACAGGGCGGCCAGGGTGTACATGGCCAGCGCAGGCTCGGGGGTGCCGAAGGTGGGGGCACCGGTCTGCATCGACATCGACGACGCGAACGAACCGAAGATCACCGGCGCTCCCGGCCGCACGAGCTGGCAGAAGGCCATCCCGGCGAGCGCCTCGGCCAGGGTCTGGGCCACGACGCCGGCGGTGGTGGCCGGCGCCATGGCGCCGGCGAGGATGAACGGGGTGATGATGCACGCCTGGTTGGCGGCGGCGTACACCTGGGCGGCGGCCAGCATGGTGGCGTCCCACACGAGGGGCGACGACGCGTTGATGAGCGACGTCATGACGGTGCGGTCCTGCAGGTCGCCGCCGAAGCCGATGCGGGCCAGCTCCACCGAGTCCGCCGCCCGCGACCCGGCGGTCACCGATCCCATGAACGGCTTGTCGCTCCACCGGAGGTGGGCCAGGACCATGTCGAGGTGCCGCTTGGAGACGGGCACGTCGACGGGCTCGCACACGGTTCCGCCGGAGTGGTGGAGATGGGGCGACAGATAGGTGAGCTTCACGAAGTTCCGGAAGTCCTCGATGGTGGCGTAGCGGCGTCCGCCGTCGAGGTCGTGCACGAAGGGTGAGCCGTAGTTGGGGGCGAACACCATGTTCCGCCCTCCAATGCGAACCGAGTTGGCCGGGTTGCGGGCGTGCTGGACGTACTCGCGCGGTGCAGTGGCGGTGACGAGGGCCCGGGCCATCCCCCGGTCGAAGCGAACCCGGGTGCCCTCGACCGAGGCCCCGGCGGCCCGGAAGATCTCGAGGCCCTCGGGGTAGTCGCGGACCTCGACGCCGACCTCCTGCAAGATGGTGTCGGCGTTGTGCTCGAGCAGCTCGAGACCCTCGGCGGAGACGATCTCGAAGGGGGCCAGCGCCGAGGTGAGGAACGGCTGACGCTCGATGACGGCATGGGCCCTCGCCGCCTGGCGACCGGCCCGGCCTCCTGATCTGCGACCTTCCGACATGTCTGTGCTCCCTGGTGCGGCGGGGTGTTCGGGTGGGTTGGAGCGGGGTCCGAAGGAACCGGGTCCGATGGAAACCGGGTCCGATGGAGCCGTATCCGGTGGAACCTAGGTCCCCGGCGCCGCCCTAGCCGCGTCGGCGGCGGCGACCGGAGCCCTCGGTGCCAGCGGTGGAGGGGGCCGGGAGCTCGACGGCCGCGGCCAGGTGCGGGGCCGGCGCGGTGCTGTGGGGGAAGCCCATGGCCTCGACGAAGTGCTGCTGGAAGGCGGCCTCGGTGGCCGTCTCGATCTTGACCACTCCGGCCACGGCGCGTTCCATCTCGTGGCGCTCGGCGGCCGAGAGCAGAGCCCGCACGGCCCCCGAGCCGGCGGCGTTGCCGACCGACCGCACGGCCGCCACGGGAGCGTCGGGGACCAGCCCGAGCACGAGGGCGTAGAGGGGGTCGATGTGGGAGCCGAAGGCACCCGCCAGGCGGATGTCCTCGATGGCCTCGAACCGGGAGCGCTCGCGCAGCAGCTCGATGCCGGCCCGCAGGGCGGCCTTGGCGAGCTGGATGGCGCGCACGTCGTTCTGGGTGATGCGCAGGGGGGTGCCGTCGGCGCTCTCCCACAGCACGTAGGCCCACGTGCGGCCGTCGGGCACGAGGCGGGGCGTGTCGGCCGCCCGGGCGGCGTCGAAGGTGCCGTCGGTGCGCAGCAGACCCGACAGGTACAGCTCCCCGATCACCTCGATGATGCCCGATCCGCAGACGCCCGACACGCTCACGCCGGCCAGCGACTCGGCGAAGCCGGCCTCGTCGGACCACAGCGGGGAGCCGATGACCCGCACCCGGGGCTCGTAGGTGCGGCGGTCGATGCGGACACGCTCGATGGCGCCCGCGGTGGCCCGCTGGCCGCAGGAGATCTGGGCTCCTTCGAAGGCCGGGCCGGTGGGGCTCGAGGCGGCGTACTGGCGATCGTGGTTGCCGAGCACGATCTCGGCGTTGGTGCCCACGTCGACGAGCAGCTGCACGGTCTGCGACCGGTGCGGGGCCTCGGACAGGATCGCCGCCGCCGTGTCCGCCCCGACGTGCCCGGCGATGCAGGGGGCGACGTAGAGCCGGGCCCGGGGAAGAGCGATGCCGACGTCGGTGGCGCGGCCGTGGACGGCGTCGGAGACGGCCAGCTCGAAGGGTGCCCCGCCGAGGGGCGTGGGGTCGATGCCGAGCACGATGTGATGCATCACGGGGTTGCCCACGAGCACGACGTCGAGCACCTGCTCGCGCCACACGTTGGCCTGATCGATCAGCGCGCTGACGAGTTCGTCGAGCGCACCCCTGATCGCACCCGTCAGGGCGGCGTCGCCGCCGGGGTTCATCATCACGTAGCTGACCCGGCTCATGAGGTCCTCGCCGAAGCGGATCTGGGGGTTCATGCGCCCCGACGAGGCGAGCACCTCCCCGGTGCGCAGATCGCAGAGGTGGCCGGCGACGGTCGTGGAGCCGATGTCGACGGCCACGCCGTAGACGGTCTCCACGAATCCCGGCCAGAGGGCGACCGTCTCCCAGCTGTGGCCGTCGAGCGAGCGGGTGACGGCGACGGTGGTGCCGTCGGGATCGGCCACCGCCCGGTGGACGGAGGGGAGCAGGTCGATCGGCACCGAGACGGGGGTGACGCCGCGCCCGGCCAGCGCATCCTGGAGGCGGGCGACGGCGCTGCGGTCGTCGCCGAGCTCCATCGGCTCGACGTCGACCACGTGGAGCTGCACGACCGGGTCGACGCGCAGGCCCTGGAGGTCGACGCTCTTGCGCACGACCTGGCGGTGGACCTGGCTCGTCTCGGGAACGTCGATGACGGCGTCGCCGCCGACCACGAGCTGGCACCCGAGCCGGCTCCCGGGAGCCAGGCCCTTGCGACCGGCGTAGGTGCGCTCGACGGAGTTGAGCCCACCGAAGGCGTCGGGGGCGACGGTCACGCCCCACTTGGCGAAGGCTCCGGCCTGGGGCACCACGGTGCAGCGCCCGCAGATGCCGCGCCCGCCGCAGACCGAGTCGAGGTCGACGCCGAGCTGCCGGGCGGCGTCGAGCACGGTGACGCCGTGGTCGACCTCGGCCGACAGCCCCGACGGGGTGAAGACGACGGTCGACACGGTCGTCGGAACGGCGGCCGGAACGGCGGTCGGAACGGGACCCGACCCGGCGGCGCTCACGACGCGGCTCCCCCGCCGGCCCCCTCCCGGGCTCGGCGTCCGCCCCGGCGCCGCCCACCGGTGTCCTCGGCCGGACCGGCGGAGGGGTCCCGGTGGGACCGGATCCACGCTGCGCAGTGCTCGTCGTTGCCGGCGAGCACGTCGGCCGCCTGGATCATGGTCTTCACCTCGGGGTGGAGGGGGTTCATGATCGCCGAGGTCATGCCGGCGCCGATCGCCATGGCCAGGAACGTGCCGGTGATGTGGTGGCGGTCGGGCAGGCCGAAGCTGATGTTGGAGGCCCCGCAGGTCGTGTTGACGCCCAGTTCCTCGCGCAGGCGCCGCACCAGGGCGAAGACCTGCTTGCCGGCCGTGCCCATGGCGCCGATGGGCATGACCAGGGGGTCGACGACCACGTCATGGGCGGGGATGCCGTAGTCGGCGGCACGCCGGACGATGCGCTGGGCGACGGCGAAGCGGACGTCGGGATCCTCCGAGATGCCGGTCTCGTCGTTGGAGATGGCCACCACGGCGGCGCCGTGGCGAGCCACGAGCGGCAGGACGCGGTCCATCACCTCGGGCTCGCCGGTGACCGAGTTGACGAGCGCCTTGCCCCGGTAGACGGCCAGGCCGGCTTCCAGGGCCTCGATGATCGAGGAGTCGATCGAGAGGGGCACGTCGACGGTGGCCTGCACCAGCTGGATCGCCTGGGCCAGCAGGGCCGGCTCGTCGGCGAGGGGGATGCCGGCGTTGACGTCGAGCATCTGCGCCCCGGCTTCGACCTGGGCGATGGCGTCGGCGACGACACGGGAGAAGTCGCCGTTCTTCATCTCGGCGGCCAGCAGCTTGCGGCCCGTCGGGTTGATGCGCTCCCCGATCATCACGAACGGGCGGTCGAAGCCGATCTCCACCTCGCGGGTGGCGGAGCTGAGCAGGGTTCGGGTCACGGGATCTCCAGGGGGTCAGGCGCGGCCGAGGGCGCGGCCGAGGGTGGCCTCGAACGGGGCGAGGCCGCTGTGGTGGTGGATGAGCTCGAGTCCGAGCCGGTCGGCGACGCTCCGGGCGAGCACGACGAGCCCGGGGTCGTCGGTCTGGGAGAGCAGGCAGACCCGGCGGTAGTTGCCGAAGTAGGCGTCGCGCAGCTCGGGGTGGCGGTCGAGGCCGAGGGCACCGAAGACGAGCGCGTCGGCGTGCCGGGCCAGGAAGTCGGTCAGGTAGAAGGTGCCCGGTTCCTCGTCCTCGATGGCCTCGGTGACCCCGGGCCCGGCGAAGAACCCGTAGCAGTGGGCTCCCTCGAGCATCACGACCGGGACGCCGAGAGCGGCGGTGAGCTCGGCGCACAGGCGTTCCAGCCCGCCGCCGGTCCCGCAGTCGGCGTAGCCGAGGGCGATGCGGCCGTAGGCCGACAGGGTCTCCCCCCGGGCGGCCAGGAGCACGCGGATCGCCGGCTCGATGCGGGCCGGACGGTTGTGGAGCGGGGCCGGCAGGTAATCGACGTCCACGTGGACACCCGGGATCCGGGCCAGGGCCCAGCGCGTCTCCTTCACCAGCGCGCCGCAGGCCACGAGCAGGATTCGGGCCGGATCGGCCGTCGGGTCCGGCTGCTGCTCAGGCGGCGGCGCGCTTGGCATCGACGAGCCTCTTGGCCGTCTCCGCCGCGACGGCCGCGTCGCGGCAGTACGCGTCCGCTCCGATCGCCGTGCCGAACTCCTCGTTGAGCGGGGCACCGCCCACGAGGACGATGAAGTCGTCGCGCATGCCCTTCTCGCGGAGGGTGTCGATCACGACCTTCATGTAGGGCATCGTCGTGGTGAGCAGAGCGGACATCCCGAGGATGTCGGGCTTGTGCTCGTCGAGGGCGGTGAGGAACTTGTCGGCGTCGGTGTTGATGCCGAGGTCGACGACCTCGAAGCCGGCCCCCTCGAGCATCATCGCCACGAGGTTCTTGCCGATGTCGTGGATGTCGCCCTTGACGGTGCCGATCACCACCTTGCCGATCGGCTCGGCGCCGGTCTCGGCGAGCAGGGGCCGCAGGATGGCCATGCCCGCCTTCATGGCGTTGGCCGACAGCAGCACCTCCGGCACGAACAGGATGCCGTCGCGGAAGTCGATGCCGACGATGCGCATGCCCTCGACGAGGGCTTCGTCGAGCACCTTCTGGGGGGACCAGCCGCGGCCGAGCAGCAGCTCGGTGCCTTCGGCGATCTCGTCGGCGAGGCCGTCGTAGAGGTCGTCGTGCATCTGCGCGACGAGGTCGTCGTCGTTCAGTGCCGACAGGTCGATGTCGCCAGCGTCATCGTCGCTCATGAGGCCTCGGGCTCCCGGAAGCTGTCTCGGATCGTGGAACTGTACCAGCATGCGGAACGCCGACCAGGCTCACCGCAGCTCCCAGCGGTCGAGCGCAGCGGGGTCGAGCACCACGCCCAGGCCGGGCCGGTCGGGCACGGCCAGGCAGCCGTCGGCGCCCACCTCGAGCGGCTCGGCGAGGAGGAAGTCCCGACGGGCGGGCGTCCAGCCGGGCGGGTCGAAGGGGACCTCGAAGTAGGGGCCCGCTCCGACGCCGGCGGCCAGGTGCAGGTTGGCCAGCACCCCGACGCCGTTGGTCCAGGAGTGGGGGGTGAACCAACGGTTCCGGGCGGTCACCAGCTCGGCCACCATGCGGGCCCGCAGCATGCCGACGGCCAGCACGGCGTCGGGCTGGTAGACGTCGTAGGTGTCGGCCTCGACGAGGGCGAGGAGCTCGGGCAGGGAGCGGACCATCTCACCCCCGGCGAGGCGCTGGCCCTCCTGCCGGAGGAGACGGTGGCCGGCCAGGTCGGCGTACGGGAGCGGCTCCTCCATCCAGAGCACGCCGAGTTCCCGGAGTGCGGCGGCCGTCCGGCAGGCGGCGGCGGGGTCGGTCGCCGGGGCGACGTCGCCGGGCATCCGCCATGCCTGGTTCATGTCCACCATGATCGCCATGGAGTCGCCGACGGCATCGCGGGTGGCCCGCACCGCGGCGAGGCCGTTCTCGACGGCGTCGCGGTCGATGCGGATCTTCAGGGCCCGGAAGCCGAGTCCGCGCATGGCGAGCGCAGATTCGGCCCGTTCGGCGGGCGCCTTCAGCTCGCCGCACGAGGCGTAGGCGGGCAGGCGGTCGGCGCTGTTGCCGAACAGGAAGCTCACGGGGCGGCCGACGGACTGGCCGATGACGTCCCAGCAGGCGGCTTCGAGGGGCCAGTAGCGACTGGCGTGGAAGGAGACCGTCTCGATCCGACGGACGATGTCGAGGATCCGGGTGGGATCGGCCCCGATGAAGTGGTGCCGGTGGTCGTCGAAGCCGCCCATGTCGTCGCCCGAGCCGACGCCCACGAGCCCCTCGTCGGTGTGGACCTCCACCACGGTGGCGCCGAAGCTGCGCCGGGGGGCCGGGTCCCAGGCGGCCCGGAAGGGCGGGTCGAGAGGGATGCGGAAGCGCCGGATGCGGATGTCCGCGATCCTCACGCCGTGCCCCCGAGGGCGCGCGTCACCCGGTCGGCGGCGGCGACGACGAGCGCAGCGAGCGCGGCCGGGTCGGCCTCGCCCGGGACCCGGTAGGTGGGCCCGTGCACGTTGAT
>JBIKWW010000347.1:0-4265 GCA_044356125.1 Acidimicrobiia bacterium | reverse complement strand
AGTCCCTCGGGCGGGGAGCCGTGCTGGGCATCCCCCGCGACACGTGGGTGCCGATCGCCGGTCGGGGCGCGAGCAAGATCAACGCTGCGCTCAGCTGGGGCGGGCCCGAGCTGATGCGATCTACGGTCGTCGCCCTCACCGGCATCGAGGTCGACCGCTGGATGGCGACCGGGTTCGACGGCTTCACCCGACTCGTCGACGAGCTCGGCGGGGTGTCCGTTGAGGTCACCACGTCGATGAACGACCCGTACTCCGGCGCCCAGTTCGCCCCCGGCTGGTTCTCGATGAACGGTGACGCCTCCCTCGCCCTCGTGCGGAACCGCAAGAACGGCGTTCCCGGCGGTGACCTCGGCCGCAGCCGCAACCAGGGCCTGTTCCTGCTGGCGCTGCTGTCCAAGGCCCGTGAGCAGACCCGATCGGCTCCCGACCTCCTCCGCTGGGTGGCGGCGATGCGACGGAACGGGGTGGCGAGCACGCCGCCGTCGGACCTGCTCCTGGCCGCGCACCTGGCGCGGTCGGTGGACCCGTCGCAGATGGCGGTGGCGGTGCTGCCCGTGCAGAACGCCGTGTTCGGCGCCACGGCCGCCCAGGTCGTCACCCCGGCCGGGCAGGCGATGCTGGCCGATCTGCGCGCCGACGGCGTGCTCAACGGCCGCTGAGCCGGCCGGCCCGATCGAGCCGGCGGGGGCCCGATGGGCGAGCCGGCGCCGTCGGCTCAGGCGCCGTAGTAGCGGAACACCAGCTCGGCCACGCACGAGGGCTTGGAGGCGCCCTCCACCTCGAACGTCGCCTCGATGGTGACCTGCAGGCCGCCGGCGACGTCCTCCACGCCGAGCAGCTTGGCCCCGAGGCGGACGTTGGACCCGACGGGCACCGGCGAAGGGAAGCGGACCTTGTTGGTGCCGTAGTTGACGCCCATGGCGACGCCCTCGACCTGGAGCACCTGGGCGAGCAGGACCGGCGACAGCGACAGGGTCAGGTAGCCGTGCGCGATGGGAGCGCCGAAGGGACCGGCCTTGGCCCGCTCGACGTCGATGTGGATCCACTGGTGGTCACCGGTGGCGTCGGCGAAGCGGTTCACCTGGTCCTGGGTGACGTGGTGGTACGGGCTGTACCCCAGGTGCTCCCCGATGTGGTTCTTGAGGTCGGCGAAGGCGAGACGGGCCATGCGGGCACGTTAGTGGAGGGTCCGCGGCGCAGGGTCGGGCCCCGCCGTCGGTCGCCGCGATCACGGCATCAGCGGGCCCCGGGCTACCGTTGCGGCTGCCATGAACGACCGATTCCGGTTCTCCCCGACCCGCCGCGGCGTACGTTCCGAGCCGTGGTTCCGCGTCGGGAGCGTCGACGGTTCGACGGTGAACGTCGTGATCGCCCTGTCGGTGCTGTCGATGCTGGTGTGGGCCGTCAGCCCCTCGGCCCTGCTCGGCCTCGTGCTCGACCCGGCCGACGTCCGCGGCGGTCAGATCTGGCGCCTGGCCAGCTGGCCTCTGGCCAACAGCCCCGACATCTGGACGGCGCTGACCCTGTTCTTCATGTATCAGTTCGGTGGGGCCATCGAAGAGCTCCTCGGGCGATACCGCATGCTCGGGATGCTGGCGGCGATGACCGTCGTGCCGGCGCTGGTGGCCACGTTCCTGGAGCGCCCGGCCGCGGGGATCCAGACGATCGCGTTCGGGCTGCTGATCGCCTTCGCCGTCGAGTTCCCCGGGGCCCGCTTCTTCTTCAACATCCCGGTGCGGATCGTGGTGGCCGTGCTGCTGGCGATCCAGGTGCTGTCGCTGCTCGGCACGCGGGATTCGACCGAGCTCGTCCTGCTCGTCGTCGGCGTGATCGTGGTGGTGGTGATGCTGCGATCCCTCGGGCTGGGCTCGGACCTGCCTCCGTGGGTTCCGCGGGTTCCGCTGCCGGGCCTGCGCGGGGCGGGGAGGTCCAGGAGCAAGGCGGCCACCCCGAAGCCTCGGGGTTCCTCGACGCCGCCGAAGCGGCGCAACGGGCCCAACCTGACCGTGGTTCCGGGGGAGCAGCCGTCGTCGGCTCGGCCGGCCGGACCCCCCGACCCGACCCCTGCCGAGGTCGATGCCGTGCTCGACAAGATCAGCGCGTCGGGGATCGGGAGCCTGACGCCGGAGGAGCGCCAGATCCTCGAGGCGCACTCGCGCCGTCGCCGGACCTGACCCGGGCCTGGGCGGCGGCGAGCTGCCCGCAGGCGGCGTCGATCGACGTGCCCCGGTTCCTGCGGACGGTGGCGTTGACGCCGGCCTGGGTGAGCCGGCTCCGGAACTCCGCGACCCGCTGGGGTGGTGTGCCCCGCACGGCGTAGCCCGGCGTCGGGTTGAGGGGGATGAGGTTCACGTGTGCCGTCAGGCTCCGGGCCAGCTCGGCCAGCTCCCGGGCGTCGGAGGGGCGGTCGTTCACGCCGTCGATGAGCGCCCACTCGAAGCTGAGGCGTCGGCGGGTGACGCGCACGTAGTCGTCGCAGGCGTCCATCAGCACCCGCAGCGGGTAGGTGCGGTTGATGGGGACGATCTCGTCGCGCAGCGCATCGTTGGCGGCATGCAGGGAGACGGCCAGGTTGACCGGGAGACCTTCGTGGGCCATGCGCCGGATCCCGGGCACGATGCCGACGGTCGAGACGGTGAGGTGACGCGCCGAGATGCCGACGTCGGCGTGGAGGCGGCGCAGGGCCGACCAGACGGGGACGTAGTTGGCGAGGGGCTCGCCCATGCCCATGAACACGACGTTGCCGAGTCGGCGGCCGCCCTCCCGGGCCCGGCGGGCGGCGCGCACGACCTGCTCCACGATCTCGCCGGCGGTGAGCTGCCGGGTGAACCCGGCCTGCCCGGTGGCACAGAACGAGCAGGCCATGGCGCAGCCGGCCTGGGTCGACACGCAGACCGTGGTGCGGTCGCGGTAGTGCATGAGGACGGTCTCGACGGTGGCCCCGCCGTTGAGGCGCCAGAGCCACTTGACGGTGCCCCCGTCGTCGGCGACGGACTCGGCGGCGAGGGAGAGCGCGGGCCGCAGCGCGGGTTCGGCGGCGAGGGCCGTCCGGACCGCGGCGGGGAGCGAGCTGACCTCGGCCGGTTCCTCGCCGCGCTCGTGGAGGGCGCTCCAGAGCTGCCGGGCCCGGTACGCCGGCTGGCCGGGCATCAGCGCGGCGAGGGCTCCGGGATCGAGGTCGTAGCGGGTGGGACCGGCCGACGCACGGGGTCGACGGGCGGGCCCCGGAACCGGAACGGCCCTGGTGGTGGGAACGGCCCTGGCCCCGGAGCCTGCGACGGGTTCGGGAGGAGCCCCGGAGCCTGCGACGGGTTCGGGAGGAGGCCCGGACGGACGGTTCACGACCGGTTCACGACCGGTTGCGCTGCACGAGCCAGGCCACGATGAGCACGAGCGAGGCGATCAGCACCGCGACGGAGAATCCCACGCCCGCAGGTTACGCGTGGCGGCCTGCCTAGCATGCACGCCCCATGGGCAAGCCGCGCACTCCGAAGGGCCGGGCGAAGGTCATCGCCGAGCGCCTCGCCGGTGAGTACCCGGCCGCCGAGTGCGAGCTCGCCCACGACTCCCCCTACCAGCTCCTGGCGGCGACGATCCTCAGCGCGCAGACGACCGATGCGAGGGTCAACTCGGTCACGCCGGCGCTGTTCGCCCGCTATCCCGATCCGGCCTCGCTGGCGGCCGCCGAGCAGGAGGACGTCGAACGCATCGTCCAGTCGACGGGCTTCTACCGAAACAAGGCCCGGTCGATCATCGGGATGGCGCGGGCGCTGGTGGACCGGTTCGACGGCGAGGTGCCCTCGGCCATGGAGGATCTCGTCACGATCCCCGGTGTGGGCCGCAAGACGGCCAACGTGGTGCGCTCGGTGGCGATGGACCTTCCCGGGCTGCCGGTGGACACCCACGTGCTGCGGTTGTCGGCGCGTTGGGGGCTCACCCGGGAGAGCGACCCCGTCAAGGTCGAGCACGAGCTCGGCGCGCTGCTGCCGGCCCGCGAATGGGGGCGCTTCAGCCTCCGGACGATCCTGCACGGCCGTCGGGTCTGCGACGCCCGCAAGCCCCGCTGCGGGGACTGCCTGCTGGCCGACGTCTGCCCGAGCGCCTTCATCGCCGGGCCCCGCCGTTCCTGACCGGGCGGACCGGCGGATCCCCAGGCCGGCCCCGGCCGGTCGGATGGTGGCCGTCGGACCGAGCGCGGCGGCGCCGCTCGGAACGGCTCAGCGCTGGCGCAGGAGCCGGGCCAGGCGGCGGTTGGCGGTCCGCAG
>JBIKWW010000346.1:0-4266 GCA_044356125.1 Acidimicrobiia bacterium | reverse complement strand
GCGCATCTGGATCTCCTCGGCGCCCTCGGTGATGCGGTACCGGCGGTGGTGCCGGTAGATGTGCTCGAAGGGCTTGTGCCGTGAGTAGCCGAGACCGCCGTGGACCTGCATGGCCCGGTCGGCGGCTTCACAGCACAGGCGGTTCGCCCAGTAGTTGCACATCGAGACCTTGTCGGACTGCGAGAAGGCCCCGTCGCGGTCCATGAGCCAGGCCGTCTTGTGGATCAGCGCCCGGAGCATCTCGCACTGCGTCTGGAGCTCCACGAGCGGGAACTGGATCGCCTGGTTGGAGGCCAGCGCCTTGCCGAAGGGCTTGCGCTGCTTGGCGTACTCGACGGACTGGTCGATGCAGAACTGGGCGGCGCCGAGGCTGGAGGCGGCCTGGCGGATGCGGTTCTCGTTGAAGAAGTGCTGGACCACCTGCAGACCGCGACCCTCACCGCCGAAGATCGACGCGTGCGGCACCCGCACGTTGGTGAGGCGGATGTGGGCGTGGTCGGTCGGCATGTTGAACGTCCACAGGAACTCGACGATCTCGAAGCCCGGGCTGCTGGTGGGCACGAGGAAGGCCGTGATGCCGTGCCCGTCACCCGCCTTTCCGCTGGTGCGGGCCATGATCATGTCGTACTGGGCCTTGTGGATCCCGGTGTTCCACGTCTTCTCGCCGTTGATCACCCACTCGTCGCCGTCACGGACGGCGGTGGTCTCCATGTGCGTCGCGTCGGAGCCGTGGTTGGGCTCGGTGATGCCGAAGGCGAAGCCGCGGCGGCCCTCGGCGAGGTCGTCGACCCACTCCTTCTTCTGGTCCTCGGTCCCGTAGTTGAGCATCAGGAGCAGGCCGACGTTGTTGCCCACGATCGAGTGCTCGTTCTGGAGGTCGTTGTGCAGGCCGAGCCCCTTGCGGGCGAGGTGCTCGCGGATGACGGCCATGCCCAGGTTGGTGCCGTTGCGGCCGCCGTACTCAGGGGGGAAGGGGTAGCGGTAGAAGCCGGCCCGGTCGGCCATCCGCTTCACCTTGAACAGCAGCTGCTCCCACGCCTCGTTGGGCAGGCCGCCCCGCTCCCAGTCCGTGCGGGCGTCCTCCCGGCGGTGGTCGAAGAAGCGGATGTTGTCGTCCTGCTGCTCCAGCGGCTTGATCTCGCGTTCGATGAAGTCGTCGAGCTCGTCGAGCAGAGCGGTCAGGTCGGCGGGGAGTTCGAAGTCCACGAGTGCCTCCGTGCGGCGGGGTTGGTGCGGGAGCCCGCCTCGACCGTAGCGTCCGGGTACCGCACGCCCCAAAGGTCGTGCTGAGAAGGGGTCGAACATGTCCGGCGAACCGGCCTACCAGCAGATCACCAGCGAGCGGCACGGCCCCGTCCTGCTGCTCACGCTCCATCGTCCCGACCGGCTCAACGCCTGGACGGCCCAGATGTCGGCCGAGCTGACCGACGCCATCGGACGGGCGAACGACGATCCCTCGCTGGGTGCCGTCGTCGTGACCGGTGCCGGGCGGGGCTTCTGTGCCGGGGCCGACATCGGCGCCACCTTCGGAGGCAACCTGGAGGCTCCGCAGACTCCCGGCCGGGAGGGGACCGCGGCGGAGGGCGAGGCGCCCGAACGGGTCGACTGGGTCTCGTTCTGCCGGTCGTCGAAGCCGCTCGTCGCGGCCATCAACGGCCCGGCCATCGGGGTGGGTCTGACGATGGTGCTGCCCTTCGACCGTCTGGTGGCCGGGCGGGGGGCCAAGCTCTCGTGCCGGTTCGTCAAGATGGGCCTGGTTCCCGAGCTGGCCTCCTCGCACTTCCTCGTCGCCCGGTGCGGGTGGGGAGCGGCGTCGTGGCTGGCCATGAGCGGTGAGACGGTGCTGGGGGAGGAGGCAGCCCGCCTGGGTCTCGTCGACCGCGTCGTCGACGACGCCGACGTGCTGGAGGCGGCCATGGCCGACGCCCGTCTCCTCGCCGCCAACCCCTCGCCGCAGCTGCGCATGATCAAGGAGCTGCTGACGGCCAACGCCAGCGAGGCCGACTTGGCCGCCGTGCAGCGCCGCGAGCTGTCCTCGCTGCGGGAGGCCTACGCCACGGCGGAGCACCGTGAGGCCGTGCGGGCGTTCCTCGAGAAGCGGCCGCCGGACTTCCAGCGGGCCCCCTGAACGGGGCCGTTCAGGGGATGCCGATCATCTCCGTCGATGAGCGGAACACCAGGCGCCGGGGCCCGTCGATCAGCTCGGAGGTCCCGTCGGGGGTGAGGGCGGCGGCCAGACGCGCCGGCCCGTCCGCAGCGTCGAACCACAGCTCGCTCATCGCCGAGTACGGGGCGTCGGGCTCCCGGCTGGTGCTGAGCGCGTAGCGGACCCCTTCTGCGCCGGGCATCGCCGCGGTCACCGCCGGGGCGTGCACGGACCGCCAGTGCTCCAGGAAGGACGCCACGGTCACGCCGGGGCGCAGCGTGACGAGGTACGTCATCTTCGTGAAGCCGCCCCGGGTGCAGGGGAACGGGGCGTTGAGGGTGTTGGGACGCACCGGCAGCTCACCGCCGAGGGCGACGTGCTCGTCGGTCGCCCAGGGCACGTACGGCTCGGCCTTCTCCTGGAACGTGTCGGCGGGGACGGTTCCGTGGGGCTCCGACGGGCGCGGCGGGGGCCGGTCCCACCAGAGCTGGGCGACGCCGTCCCACACCGGAGCCTCGACCCCCGGGTCGGCCGGAGGGTCGAAGAGCGTGGCGATGTAGCGGTGCGCGTGGGCCCGGCCGGCACCGGCCGCCGCTCCCATCCCGGCGATGACGGCGGGCATGTGGTTGGCGAACCAGTTGGCCACCAGTTCGTCACGCGGCACGCCGGGCCGCCGGCGGATGAGGTAGTTGACCTTCACGCCGGCCGGGGCCGGGGAACCGCTCGCCTGCTCGGTGGACATGACCGGCAGTCTGGCTCAGCGGATGCGCATGCCGGGCAGTGCCCCGGCCCCGGGTTCGAGCAGGAAGACACCGGGGACCGTCGCCTCGTCAGCGTGACTGGCGGCGAGGACCATGCCCTCACTGATGCCGAACTTCATCTTCCGGGGGGCCAGGTTGGCGACCACGACGGTCAGGCGGCCGACGAGATCCTCGGGCCGGTGGTGGGCCTTGATGCCGGCGAAGACGGTCCGCTCGGTGCCCTCACCCACGTCGAGTCGCAGTCGCAGGAGCTTGTCTGACCCCTCCACGGCCTCGGCGCCCATGATGCGCGCCACCCGGAGATCGAGGCGGGCGAAGTCGTCGATGGTGATGGTGGGCGCGACCGGCTGGCCCCCGGGCCGCGTGTCCGGATCGGGGCCGGGGTCGGGCGCAGGGACCGACGTGACCGGTTCGGCCGCGGGGGCGGCGGGGGACTCGAAGAGGGCGTCGAGCATGGCCGGCTCGACCCGCTTCATCAGGTGGCTGTAGCGGTCGATGCGGTGGCCGCTCCAGTCCCGGGCGACGTCGGACCACTGCAGCTCGCCCGACCGCAGGAACGCCTCGGCGTCAGGGGCCAGACGGGCCAGGATCGGCTTGAGCAGCACGGTGACGCTGGCGAACAGGGAGATGCAGATGGAGCACGCTTCGTGGAGATCATCAGCGCGCTGAGGATCCTTGGCGATGTCCCAGGGCCGCATCTCCTCGATCAGGGCGTTGATGTCGTCGACGAGCGCGAAGACCTGACGGACGGCCTTGGCGTACTCGCGGCCGTCGTAGAGGGCGGCGATGTCGGCGGCAGCGTCGACGATGCGGGAGCGCAGCTCGGCGGCGGGGACCGTGAACGCGGAGCGATGGCTGCCGTCGGCCAGCACGTTGTCGAACCGCTTGGCCAGGAAGCCGGCCGCCCGGCTGGCGACGTTGACGTACTTGCCGACCAGGTCGCTGTTGACCCGCAGCAGGAAGTCGTCGGGGTTGAAGTCGATGTCCTCGACGCGGCTGTTGAGCTTGGCGGCGACGTAGTAGCGGAACCAGTCCGGGTCCATGCCGGTGCTCAGGTACCGCATCGGGTCGATGCCCGTGCCCCGGCTCTTGCTCATCTTCTCGCCGGACACGGTGATGAACCCGTGCACGTTCACCTGGGTGGGCGTCTTGCGGCCGCTGAAGTGCAGGGTGGCCGGCCAGAACAACGTGTGGAAGTAGATGATGTCCTTGCCGATGAAGTGGATCTGCTCGACCCCGGGATCGGCCAGGAAGGCCTCGAAGGTCTGGTCCGTCCGAGACGGAACGTGCCAGTGGTGGGCGGCACCTCCGGTGTCGAAGTGGGCCTGCAGGGCGGCCAGGTAGCCGATGGGCGCGTCG
>JBIKWW010000461.1:0-3039 GCA_044356125.1 Acidimicrobiia bacterium | reverse complement strand
CCTCGGCGCCTGGCCCACGGGCCTGGAGCAGGCCCTGATCGGCCGGTCCGGCTGGTCCGCCGTGCTGCGCGGCCTCGACACCTTCCATCCCCCGAGCCGTTGGTACGGGGGTTCGCTGTCGGGCCACCTCGTCATGGGCGCCACCCGCACCGACACCCGGGCCTCGCTGCGGGAGCTGCGCCGCCGCGGTGCCGAGGAGATCGAGATCGTCCGGACCGACGCCCTCCACCCCTGGCACCGTTACGTCCCGGCGTCGCTGCGCCAGGCCCGGCCGGCGGAGCCCGCCGTGTCCCAGGAGCGGTACCGGGACGCCTACTGGCGGGCGGTGGACCGGTGACGGCCCCCGTGGCCGGGCCCCTCACCCGGACCCGCGCCCGGTCCCGCGCCGGGTTCGCCGCACCGGTCGCCGCACCGCCGGGGCGCCTGGCCGCGCCCGGGCCGTGGCTGACCCGTCTGCCGCTCGCGCTCGTCGTGGTCGCCGGCCAACTGGCCGTCGGGGTCGCCATCGGCACGGGCTCGCGCCTGGGCGTGCTCGCCGCCGTCGGCGCCGCCGCCGCCGTCGTCGCCCTCCGCTGGCCCCAGGCCGTGCTGCTCGCCGCCCTTCCCGCCAACCTGGCCTACTGGCGCGTCGGCGGGTCCGGGATCGACCTCAGCCTGGCCGACGCCGTGATCACCGCCGGGGCCATCGCCGCCCTGCCCCACGTGCCCTGGCGTTCGGCCGTGCTCCACCGGGTGCAGCGCCTCTACGCCGTGTACGCCGCCCTGCTCGCCATCGCCGTGGCCGTTCACCCCACCCGCACGGCGCTCATCTCCTTCTCCCAGCGGGCCGTCATGGTGCTCGGGGCGGTGGCCATCGGGGCGGCCATCGGGGCCCGCGGCCACGCCCGGGCTGCCGCTCGCGTCCTCTACGCCGTGGCCTGCGGCATCGCCGTGGCGGCCGTGATCGACTGCCTGCAGCGCGACCTGCAGCCCGCCTATCCCTTCGGCATGCACAAGAACCTGGTGGGTGCGTTCCTGTCGCTCACCCTCGTGCTCAGCTTCGCCGCCCCCCGGGTGGCCGGGCTGGCCCCCGGGCTGCGCTGGGCGGCCCAGGCCGTCATGATCGCCGGGCTGGGCGCCGCCCAGGCCCGGGGGGCCACCCTGTCGGTGGTCGCCGCCCTGGCCGTCGCCGCCATCCGCAGCCCACGCCTGCTGCGCTCGCCCCTCGTGATCGGCGCCGTGATCGGCGCCACCGCCCTGTCGTGGGTGGCCTTCCAGCGCATCGACGAGGACCGCAGCAACCGCTTCGGCAGCGTCAACTCCCGGGTCGCCACCTACGAGGCGGCCATCGACCTGTGGCATGAGCAGCCGCTCGTCGGTGTGGGCATCAAGTACTGGCGGGACCCGGAACTGGCCGACCGGGTGGGCTTCGGCGAGCCGCACTCGGTCTTCATCTCGGCGCTCGGCGAGACCGGCGTGGTGGGCCTCGCCGCCCTGATCACCCTGCTGGCCGGATCCGGGGTGATCGCCTGGCGGCGGCGCAGCCCGTGGTGGTCGGCGTTCGTGCTGCTCCTGACCGCCCGCATGGTCGACGCTCAGCTCGGCATCTTCTGGGTGGCCAACTCGGGTTCCTTCATCTGGGTGGTGCTCGGCATCGCCATCGGCGAGGAGACGAGGTGGAGGGGCGCAGTGGAGGGCGCAGTGGAGGGCGCAGCGGGGGACCCGCCGGCATGAGTGCTGCCTGCTTCTCACTGCACGGGCTCACCGTGGCTGCCGCTCTCCCCGTGGCCGCCCACCCGGGAGCCGGCCCCGCCCACGTGCGGTTCGTCGGGCTCCACCGGGCCGCGGACGTGGGCCGGCCCGGCGACCGCCCGCTGCTGTACGAAGCCCCCGCCCACGCCCCCATGTGGATCGCCGCCCGGACCACGGGTGGCTACACCGTCGGCTACCCAGGACACGTGGAGTTCCACCTCGACGCCGACCTCGAGACGGTCGAGGCCGTGGCCCGACCGGACATGTCCGAGGAGTGGATCGCGCTGCTGTTCCAGGGCGCCGTGGTCGCCGCGCTGTGCACGTTCCGCGGGGTCCCCGCCCTGCACGCCACCACGGTCACCTCCGAGCGACGGGCATTCGCCCTGGCCGGGGCGTCGGGAGCGGGGAAGACGACGGTGGCCGCTCTCCTCCTGGCCTGTGGCCAGGCGCTGCTGTCCGACGACGTCACCGTCGTGGGCAGCCCGGACGGCCTCGACACGGTGCCTGCACACCACGTGGCTCCCGGTCTCCTCGAGGTGCGCCTGCGCCCGAAGGCCCAGGGTCTGGCCGACCTCATCCCCGGACGGCAGCGTACGACCGCCGACGACCGCCTGGCCGTGCGCCCCCACGCCGTGGCCGATCAGCCCTGCGGTCTCAGCGCCGTGGTGTTCCCTCGGCCCGACCGCAGCGGCTCGCCGATGGAACTGCGACGCCTCGATCCCGTGCAGGCGATCCCGATGCTGTTGCGCGCCCTGCGGCTGCCGCACTGGCGCGATCCGGCGATGATGTCAGTGGCCTTCGGGCACGCCGCCGACCTGGCTGGACGGCACCTCTGCTGGGAGCTGGTGCTGCCCTGGCGCGACGATCCCCGCTCCATCGACGCCCGAGCCGTGCACGAGCTGGTCACCTCGATCCCGTGATGGTTTCCCCTGGGGGCTCTTCGGGATGGAGCGGATCCCACCAGTTCCGTAGCCTCTGCCCCATGAACCACGACGACGACACCCGCAAGCCGTACGAAGCCCCCTCCATCACCGATCAGGGCTCGGTGGCCGACCTCACCAACGCCAACAAGTACGTCAACACGCTCGACATGACGCTCGGCGCTGGCCAGCAAGCGGTTGGCAGCTGATCTCACAGACCTGATGGCGTCTGCGCCTGCCCAGCTGCGGGCGCTCCAACAGGAGAACGTCGACCGAGAGGCACTCCGATTCGGGATGCCTCTCGGTCCGCGTTTGGGCATCGACGCGCGGACCGGATCTCCTGCAGCTCGGACGCCCGCCGCTTCGCTGTGCGCAGTGATCCACGACC
>JBIKWW010000344.1:0-4295 GCA_044356125.1 Acidimicrobiia bacterium | reverse complement strand
ATCGTGACGACTCCAGCCGATCGTGACGCCGGCGGGCCGCTCGAACCGGGTGGGTCAGGGGCCTGTTGCCGTGCCGCGGGTGACGGCCTGCTCCACGGTGGTGAGGAGCCACTGGTGGGCGGGGTCGTGTTGGTGGCGGTCGTGCCAGATGACCTCGACCCGGACGCCGGGCAGGGGCAGCGGTGGCGGGAACGAGATCAGTGTCGCCGGGCCCGAGAGGAGATCGACGAGCCGCTGGGGGGCGAGTGTGGTGAGGTCGCTGGTGAGGCACATGCCGACGGCCGCGGTGAACGACGGCACCACGGCGGTCACCTCGCGGCGCAGCCCGCGTTCCGCGAGCCTCTCGTCGATGGGCCCTCGGGCGATGCCCCGACGCGAGGTCACCACGTGGCGCAGCCCGGCGAAGCGACGGGGGGTGATGCGCATGGCGGCCAGGGGATGACCGGCCCGGATGATGCCCACGAGGCGCTCTTCGACGAGCGTCCGACGGTGGAGGTCGTCGGTGAGCCCGGCGTAGGAGCCGATGGCGAGCGACACGTCGCCCCCGCGGAGCGCGTCGAGGTCGTCGGTCATCTCCGTCTCGAACCGGAGCCGGACACCGGGGGCCTGCTCACCAACCACGCTCAGCCATGCACCGGCGAGGACGGCCAGGATCACCTCGTTGGTCCGGATGGTGAAGGTGGTCCTGAGCTGCCCGGGGTCGAACGCCGCCGGGCGCCCGACCGCCCGGGCGATGGCGGCGACGGCGGCGTCGAGCTCCGGCAGCAGCTCGACGCCCCGGGGAGTGATGACCAGACGGCGACCGGCGCGGACCAGGAGCGGGTCGCCGAAGGTGACCCGGCAGCGGTCCAGCGCCCTGCTCGTGGCCGGGACCGAGAGGTGCAGCCGGGCGGCGGCCCGGGTGACGCTGCGCTCGGTCAGCAGCACCTGGGCGATGGGCAGCAGGTTGAAGTCAATGGATTGCACAGGAAGCAACATAGATGTTGTGGACGTTGCAGTAGACGGGAATAGTGGTCTTCCGTACCGTTGCGTCCATGAACGAAACCCAGACCCTGGACCGACCCACCGCCGACTCGTCCGTGCGCGTCAACCACGTCTTCTTCATGCACGTGCGCACCACGACCACCTGGCTGGCCCTCACCCCCACGGAGCGCTTCGCGTTCCTCGGCGAGACCATCGCCCCGATCCTCGGCCGCCACCCCGACGTCTCCATGAGGTTCTTCGACAGTGAGGCCTTCCACGCCGGCTGCACCGATGTCGTGATGTGGGAGACGGGCTCGATCCTCTCGTACCAGGCGATCGTGGAGGAGCTCCGCGAGACCCGGTTCTGGGGCACGTACTTCGAGATCATGGACATCGTCGCCTCGATCGAGAACGCCTACGCGCTCCACTACCAGGTCGATCCCCTGTGAGTCCCCACCGATCGGTTCAGGATCACGGAAGGGCTTCGCGGTCGTGAGCCGGATCGTCGAACGGCTGCGGGCCAAGCTCGTGCCGATGGAGGTCCTGGTCACCGGCCACGACTCGGTCCCGGTGGGCTACTCCCCGGTGGGCTGCATCGAGGTGCGGTTCGTCGCTCCCCGGCCGTTCGCGGCCGGGGATGTGCTGGCCGTGCGTGTCGGGGGCGGAGGCGGCGTCGTGGGTGCCACCTGGCGTCGCTACACGGTCGCCGACACCGACGGGTCCACCTGCCGGCTCGTCATCGAGCGCAACGGGATCGGTGCCGCGGTTGCGCTGTTCGACGGACTCCGGTCCGGTGACCGTCTGCTCGTCCGGGGTCCCGAGCCGGCCGTCCTGCCCCCTGACGGCACGGGCCCGATCGTCGTCGTGAGCGACCTCACCGGGCTGGCCACGATCACCGCCGTCGTGCACCGGTCGCGCGAGGGCGGGCGTCGTGACCGGGTCGAGGCGGCGGTCGTGCCGGACGACCCTTCCGGTGGGCCTCGCGCCGGAGGGTGCCTCGTCCCCGCGGTCGGCGGGCTCCTGCGCGACCTACCGGACGATCTCACCGTCCTGAGCGGGGGCGTCGAGCTCGATGACTGGATCACCCAGCGGTGCCGGGCCCACCCCGAGGGGCTCCGCTTCCTCGCCGTCGGCGGACATGACCTGACGACGGCCGTTCGCCGGGCCGCCCTGGCCGCCGGTGCAGGGCGTGGGCAGCTCCGGACGCGGACCTACTGGAAGCCGGGCCGGTCCGGGCTCGAGTGACCCGCGGACCCGGATCCGGACCCGACGCCGAGATCGGCGATGAGCCGGGCCATCTCGTCGATGGTGCCGGCCGCCCAGGCCGCTGAGGCGCCGTCGTCGGTCCAGCCGTCGAGGCCGGCCAGCATGCGGTCGCACCACCGCAGGTAGGTGGCGAAGAGCTCGACGACGAACGAGCCGCTCATCGCCACCACCGTGGCCCGGTGCTGGTAGGGCCCCGAGCCCCGTCGGTACTCCTCGACGACCGCGCGCGACACGGCGAGGCGGGCCAGGGTCGCCTCCCGGAAGGCGCTGACGATGGCCCGGAGCGGGGCCGGATCCGAGGGGTCGGCGAACGCCACGCGCAGCACGGGTTCGGCGTCCACCATCGGGAAGCCCTCGGGGTGGGCGAGCCAGTCCTGGAGCGCCGCGCGCCCGGCCTCGGTGATGTCGTAGACGGCGACGACGCGCCGACCCCGGACCTGGTCCTGGTGGGCGACGAGCCCGGCCGCCTCGAGCCGCCGCGGCTCGGCGTAGATGGCGGCTTCGCTGCGGCTCATGATCTGGCCGAGGGACCGCTCATAGCCCTGCACCAGCTCGTAAGCCGTCATCGGGCGCAGGGAGAGCAGACCGAGCACGGCATGGGAGAGCGTCGTTCGAGTCGTGTTCACCATGGGTTCGGCCGATCCGGGATGGACACCCGCTCCATCGGAACCTACTCTAGGTTGGACTACTCTGATATGGAGTTGTTACCCGGTTCCGATCCGTTCTCGTGCGAGGAGCACCCATCATGCAGCCATCGTCCCAACTCCTGACCGGCGCCGAGGCCATCGGTGCCCTGATCGCCGGGATGTCCCCCGATCAGGTCGATGCGCCGACGCCCTGCGCCGACTGGGACGTCCGGGGTCTCCTGAACCATCTGGTGGGCGCGGCGCACCTCTACGGCAACGTCTTCGCCGGGCAGGCTCCCGCCGCAAGCGAGGAGCACCCCGGTGACCTCATCGGTTCCGACCCGGCCGGCGCGTGGGCCGGGGCCTGTGCGGTGTTCATCGCCGGTGTCGACAGCCCCGGTGCCCTCGAGCGTCCGATCCCCACGCCCGTGGGCGCACTGCCTGGCGCGGTCATGCTCGAGGTCCTGAAGTTCGACCTGCTCGTGCACGCCTGGGACCTGGCCCGGGCCACCGGGCAGTCGTTCGACCCCCCGGCGTCGGCGGTCGAGGAGTCCATGCAGGTCGCCCGCATGCTCATCTCGTCCGAGATGCGCGACGGCGGCATGTTCGCCGCCGAGGTGGTCCCTGGCGCCGATGCCTCGGCCATCGATCGCCTCGCCGCGTTCTCCGGACGCCAGCCCTGACCGGTCCGTCCGGCGCCGCCCGGCCGGGCCGTCCCGCTCGGTCGCGTCGGAACGCGAGCCCGGGTGGGCCGTGTCCCGCCGTCGGTCAGATCACCTCGTCGCCGAGCTCCTGCGTACGGCAGCGGTCGCAGCGGAGATCGACGGGCGGCACGGTCGCCAGCGACGACACCCGTCCGCAGGCACAGGCCCAGCCGTAGTGGCGGGCCGGCGTCCCCATCACGATCTGGTGGGGGCGCACCGAGCGGGTGACGACGGCCCCCGCCGCCACCACGGCGTACTCGCCGATGACGACCCCGCACACCAGGGTGGCGTTGGCACCGATGGACGCACCGCGCCGGACGCGGGTCTCCACGACCTCCCAGTCGGGGCTCACGGCCCGCGGGAAGCGGTCGTTGGTGAACACCGCCGAGGGCCCGACGAAGACCTCGTCGTCGAGCGTCACGCCCCGAAAGACGCTGACGTTGTTCTGGACCTTCACCCGGTCCCCGATGCGCACCCCGGCGTCGACGAACACGTTGCGCCCGAAGGTGCAGCCTGATCCGATGCGGGCGCCTTCGCGCACGTGCACGTGGTGCCAGACGCGGGTCCCCGCACCGATCTCGGCGCCCTGCTCGATCTCGGCCGTGGGGTGGACCTCGGCGCCGCCGGGCAGGATGACCAACGCGACGGGCGGGTTCGGTGGTCCTCCTGGCCGGGGTGCGGCGGTCCGGGTGCCGGGCTCAGGGTCGGTCCCGGGCTCGGCGATGGCTGCACTGCC
>JBIKWW010000345.1:0-4295 GCA_044356125.1 Acidimicrobiia bacterium | reverse complement strand
CGGTCACGGGCGACGGCCACCGCGGTGTCGGCCACGATCTCGCCACCGAGGACGAGCGGCTCCTGCAGCGCGACGTACCCGGCCGGGGCCGCCTCGGCATGGGCACCGCCCACGATCAGCAGCTCGCTGAGCGTCGCGTCCTCCCATCGACGGTACGCGTGCTTACGACCGCCCACCCCGGCCTTGCCCGCCGAGCGCTTGGCCACCGGGGCCATGCTGCCGTCGGGTGCCTCGATGGCGACGAGCTTGTAGGTCAGGCCGGCCGCCGGATGGCCCGACCCCGTCACGAGGCTGGTCCCCACCCCGATCACGTCGATCGGGGCACCGTGGCGCAGCAGGTCGTCGATCCGGAACTCGTCGAGATCGCCCGACACCACGATGCGCGTGGCCGTGGCCCCGAGCTCGTCGAGGATCCGGCGGGCCCGGCGCGTCTCGGCCACGAGATCCCCGGAGTCGATCCGGACACCCCCGGGCCCGCTCACCCCGAAGCGGCGCGCCACCTCGACGGCCGTGCGCAGCCCGTTGGGGATGTCCCAGGTGTCCACCAGCAGCGTGGTGCCGACACCCTGTGCCCCCATCTGCGCCTCGAAGGCGGCCGCCTCGTCGAGATGGGCCATGGTGAACGCGTGGGCCGCCGTGCCCGCCGTCTCGAGGCCGTAGCGGGCCCCGGCCAGCAGGTTGGACGTGGCGTCGAAGCCGGCGATCCCGGCGCTGCGGGCGGCGGCCACGGCGGCGTGGGGATCGGTGCGGCGCGACCCCATCTCGATCAGGCGCCGACCTCCGGCGGCGGTCACCATGCGGCTGGCGGCGGCGGCGACGGCGGCGTCGTGGTTCAGCACCGACAGCACGACCGTCTCGAGCAGCACCGCCTCGGCGAAGGTGGCCTCCACGGTGAGCAACGGCGAGCCGGGTACGTAGATCTCGCCCTCGGGGTAGCCGTGGACGTCGCCGGTGAAGCGGTACCCGGCCAGCCACGCCAGCGTGGCCGGGGACAGGCCGATCCCCCGCAGGAAGTCGATGTGGGCAGGCTCGAAGCGGAAGCCGGTCACCGCCTCGAGCACGCTCCCCGTACCCGCCACGACGCCGTAGCGGCGTCCGGCGGGCAGGCGGCGGGCGAACACCTCGAAGACCGCCCGGCGGTCGGCGATGCCGGACGCCAGCGCAGCGTCGAGCATGGTCAGCTCGTAGCGGTCGGTCCGCAGGGCGATGTCCAGCACGCCCCCCATCATGACTCAGTTTGAGTCAGACGGACGAGGTGGCCCTACCGGCCCGTCACCGATGCGATGTAGGCCCGCACGGCATCGGCGTCGACGCCGATCTCCTGGACGCGCTGGGGGCGCTGCTCGATCCCGACCGTCGACGCCGGGCGGTCCGGCTCGCGGCCCAGCGCCTCCACGATCGTCGACGAGAACTTGGCCGGCAGGGCCGTCTCCAGGCACACCATCGGCACATCGGGCTCGGCCAGGGCGAAGGACCGGGCGACGGCCAGGCCGTCTGCGGTATGGGGATCCACCACCACGCCCGTGGCCCGCTCCAGGTCCCGGATGACCTCGATGCGCCCGGCGTGGGTGTTGGCCCCCGAAGCGAACGCCGTGTCGGCCACCCGGCGCCGCATGGCCGCGTCGAGCACCACCCGACCGCCCCGGGCGATCTCGGCGTAGGCCGAGCGGACCCAGTCCGGATCACGGCCGCACAGGTCGTAGAGGTAGCGCTCGAAGTTCGACGCCTTCGAGATGTCCATGCTCGGGCTCGAGGTCGCCATCACCGCATCGGAGCGGCGCGGGGCGTACACGCCGGTGCGGAAGAACTCGTCGAGCACGTCGTTCTCGTTGGTGGCCAGGATCAGGCGGTTGACGGGCAGACCCATGCTCCTGGCCACGTGCCCGGCGTGGACGTTGCCGAAGTTGCCCGAGGGCACGGCGAAGGACACGACCTGGTCGTCGGAGGTCGTCACGGCGAAGTACGCCTTGACGTAGTACACGACCTGGGCCACCACCCGGGCCCAGTTGATCGAGTTGACCGTGCCGATGCGGTGCCGGGCCTTGAAGGCGGCGTCCTCGCCGATCTCCTTCACGATGTCCTGGCAGTCGTCGAAGACGCCCCGCACCACGAGGTTGTGGATGTTCCCGTCGGTCACCGAGTACATCTGCGCCGCCTGGAACGGGCTGGTGCGGCCCTTGGGCGACAGCATGAAGACCCTGATCCGGGGCTTGCCCCGCATCGCCTCGATGGCCGCCCCGCCCGTGTCGCCGCTCGTCGCCCCGAGGATGTTCAGCTCCTCGCCGGCCCGCTCGAGCACCCACGGGTAGAGGTGGCCGAGGAACTGCAGGGCGATGTCCTTGAACGCCAGGCTCGGCCCGTTCGACAGCCGCAGCAGGTGCAGGTTCTCGTCGAGGTGCACGACCGGCGTGATGTCGGGCGACCCGAAGGCCTCGGCCGTGTAGGTGGCCTCGACGATGCGGCGCAGATCGGCGGCGGGGACGTCGTCGGCGAAGCGGCCGATGATCTCGACGGCCAGCTCGGGATAGGACATCGGCCGCATCCGCGCCAGGTCGTCGGCGGTGAGACGCGGATAGGACTCGGGCACGACCAGGCCACCGTCGGGAGCGAGGCCCTCCAGCAGGATCTCCAGGAACGGCCGGGGCTCCATGCCCCCGCGCGTCGACACGTAGCGCATCACTGCACCCCCACCACGCGCAGCACGCTGCCCACCCGGCGGACGGGATCGAGGCGGCCCAGCTCGGCCAGGCACCGGCGGACGGCCTGCTCACGGGCCAGGTGGGTGACGAAGACGAGCCGTGCCGACCCGGCCAGGCCCTGCTGCTCCATGGACCGGATCGAGATCCCGTGGTCGCCGAACACCTTGGCCACGGCGGCCAGCACCCCGGGCCGGTCGTTGACCTCCAGCACCAGACAGAACGCCGTCGAGCAGTCCTCGAGCGGCACGATGGTCGCCGGGGCCAGGCCGCCGAGGGTGGCATGCGTGCCCTTCACCAGGTTGACGGCGGCGTCGATCACGTCGCCCAGCACGGCGCTGGCCGTGGGGCCTCCGCCCGCCCCGCGGCCGTAGAACATGAGCTGGCCGACGTCGGCGCCCTCCACGAACACGGCGTTGAACGCTCCCCGGACGCTGGCCAGCGGGTGGGTGACCGGCACCATGGCCGGGTGCACCCGGACGGCGATGCCCGCCGGGGTTCGCTCGGCGATGGCCAGCAGCTTGATGACGAAGCCCAGCTTCCTTGCGTCGACGACGTTCTGCGCGCTGATCGCCTGGATTCCTTCACGGGCGACGTCGGCCGAGGCGATGTGGACACCGAAGGCGATCGACGCCAGGATCGCCGCCTTCGACGCGGCATCGTGGCCCCCGACGTCGGCCGCCGGGTCCGCCTCCGCGTAACCCAGGGCCTGCGCCTCGGCCAGGACCTCGCCGTAGTCGGCCCCCTCCTCGGTCATCTTCGTGAGGATGAAGTTGGTGGTGCCGTTGACGATGCCCATCACCGTCTCGATCCGCTCCCCCACCAGGCTCTCGCGCAGGGGCCGGATGATCGGGATCCCCCCACCCACCGCCGCCTCGAAGAGCAGATCGACGCCGCTCGCATCGGCCGCCTCGAACAGCTCCGGCCCGTGGGCGGCGATGAGCTCCTTGTTGGCCGTGACCACCGGCTTGCCCGAGCGGAGGGCGGCCAGGATGGCGGTGCGGGCGGGCTCGATGCCGCCCATCAGCTCCACCACGAGCTGGACCTCCGGATCGGCGACGACGGCGAGTGGGTCGGGGGCGATGCGGACGTCGTCGGGCAGCGAGGGCCGGGGCTTGGACAGGTCCCGGACGGCGGCGGCGACCACCCGCGGCCGGACCCCCGTGCGGCCCTCGATGTCGGCCCCCCGGGCGACGAGCTGGGCGGCGATGGCCGATCCCACCGTGCCGACACCGAGCAGGCCCACCCCGACGGAACGGGCCGGCGGACGCCGGTCGAGCGGGCCGGGCTGTTCGATCGGGTCGGGCGGGGGCACGGACCGCCACGGTAGTCAGGCCGAAGAGGCCCGCGGGCTCGACGTGTCAACCCGCAGCGGTTCCGCGGCGGCGATCGGTCAGGCCGAAGAGGCCCGCGGGCTCGACGTGTCAACCCGCAGCGGTTCCGCGGCGGCGATCGGTCAGGCCGAAGAGGCCCGCGGGCTCGACGCTGCGTACGCTGCGCCGTGGTGAGCGCTCACGTACCCGACGAATGGCCCCAGCTCGGCACGACCTGCGACCCGGCGGCGGCGTCGGCGTCGGCGTCGGCCACGGCCAATGCCGA
>JBIKWW010000343.1:0-4300 GCA_044356125.1 Acidimicrobiia bacterium | reverse complement strand
ACCCGGTTGCCGGCGAGCCGCTGGAGGCCCGGGACCAGCCCCGGAGGCGGCGGGGAGCCGGGAGGGGCGGTGATCGCAGCGGCGAGGACCAGACGGTCGCCGACGGCGCGATCGTCACCGGCCTGTTCGGTGATGTCGGGCGAACGTCCGGCCGAGGGACGTGATGTCGGGTTGAGGTCCCGGTCGTCGTGTGCCGGTCGCCGTCGCCTGGTGGCCACCGGTCGATCGTACGGGCGCCCCGCCGGGGGTTCCTGCCCCAACGGGCAGCCCTCGGGGCCGGGACGGACCGCGCAGGGGTCCGCCGATCCTCAGGCGAGGTCCCCCGGCGGGCCGGGGGCCCGGTCCCGTCGGGCGGCGATCGTCAGAACCAGGACGGCGATGATGAGCGCGACGACGTGCACGGCCTCGAAGCTCGTGGCGACGTCGGCGTCGACGGCGCCACCGAGCACCTGCATCACCAACCCGACGGCGGCGATGGCCAGCATGGCGAGGGCGTAGCGCGTGCGCCACACGGTGACGAGACCGGCGGTGGCGGTCACCACGCCGATGGCACCGTCACGGGTCAGGTGGGAGTCCGGCATCCGGCCGAGGAGCGCCGTCCATGGGTTGGCCCCCAGCAGCCAGGGGATGGAGAGGACGAGTTGGATCACCGACACGACCCCGAGAGCGGCCCGGAGCGCCCTCGACCGGGTGGGGCGCACGGCGTCGAGACGATCGAGCGTGTGCTCCGCCAGCGGGGTCAGTCCGTCCGCGTCGAGCTCGAGCAGGGCCCGGCGGCGCCGATTGGTGCCGGCCGGGTGGCCATCGGCGGTACCAGCTGCGGCCAGGAGCTCTTCCAGCGAACGGGTCCGGGTGGTCGCCGCCCGCCGGGCCCGGCGCGGCGCGAGCTCGTCGGGCGGGATCGCCTCCTGCTCGAGCCCGGCCATCTCCTCACCCTGTCATGGAGCGGCCGTCGATTCCGCTTCGGCCCGGGGAGCCCTGGCTTCGCGTCGACCAGTCGCCCGGACCGGAACCGATCGGGGTGTCCTCGGCCTGCGCCTCCCGGAGGGCGATCCGGGCCCGGTGCAGCCGGGAACGAACCGTGCCGATCGGCAGCGCGAGGAGCTGGGCGACCTCGTCGTAGGAGTAACCGAGCACGGCGACGAGCGCGACGACCTCGCGCTGGGAGAGGGGGAGACGCTCCAGGAGGTCGACGAGTTCGGCGCCGAGCCCGACGGCCGGAGCCGCCGGGAGGAGCTCGTCGGCGGGAAGACGGTCATGGACCGGCCGGCTCGATGCGTCGATCACGCAGTTGCGGCAGATTCGGATCAGCCAGCCCTCGAACGACCCCCGCCGGTCGAAGCTGTCGAGGTGCCTCCAGGCCCGGAGGAACGTCTCCTGAACCGCTTCCTCGGCGAGCCAGCGGTCCCGGGTCAGGGCCCGGGCGTAGGCCGCCACCGCCGGCAGATGGCGGCGCACAAGAACGTCGAAGTCCCTGTCCCTCACGCCCGTCACCCTACGACGCACCCGACCGGGAAGACCTCCCCGCCCGCCCCGAACCGGTGGGACCTTGGTCCCGTAGCGCCGGTGGACGGTCGGGGCCAGGTGCCCGGCGCGGTCGGTCACCCCGTGGGCCGCTCCGGCGAGACCGCTGGACCGTCGAGCTCGGCGCGCCGAGGGGGATCGGCCCCGGCGCGGCCGCAGGTGACGGCGGCGGCCCGCGCGGCGAAGGCCAGCACGGCACGCCAGGCGTCGTCGTCGAGGTCGTCGAGTCCAGCTCGGGTCGACACGCCACGGTCGGTCAGCGCCGCCATCGTCGCGGCCGAGAACGTGTCGCCGGCGCCGATTGTGTCGACGACCTCGACAGCGACTGCGTCCACGCCGATGGTGGCCCGCCTCCGGCGGACCAGTGCGGCGCCATCGGAGCCGAGCGTGACGATCACGCCCCACGGTCCCTGGGCCTGCTCGAGCAGCCGGGCGGCGGCCTCCACCGGCCCGGTCCCGGGCACGAGGAAGGCGAGGTCCTGGTCCGAGGCCTTGACCAGGTCCGTGAACGGGAGGGCGGCATCGAGGACGCTCCACCAGCGCTCGCGTTCGGGAACGAGCAGCGGCCGGACGGTCGGATCGAACACGACGACGCACCCCTGTTCGCGGGCCCGGGCCAGCAGATCGAGGTTGGATCGACGTGAGGGGTCGTCGAAGCTCGTCAGCGCGTTGAGCTGGACGAAGGCCGTGCCCTCGGGGATCGGCGGTCGGGGCCGGGGATCGAACGCCTGGTCGGCCGTGCCTTCGAAGAGGAACCGATAACGGGTTCCGCCCGCCGCTTCGGTGGCGAACGCCACCGCCGTAGGGGCGTCGGACCACTCGACGAGCGCGAGATCAACATCGTTCGCGCGCAGATGATCGGCGATCGCGGTGCCGAAGGCGTCGGTCGAGATCCCCGTGGCCACGGAGGCCATGAGGCCCAGCCGGGCGGCGGCGACGGCGGCGTTGAGCGGCCCCCCTCCGGGATGGCCCCGCATGTCCAGGGGGTCGGGTCCCGACGCGGTCACGTCGAGCACGACCTCGCCGAGGAACAGTGCCCGTACCCCGGCGCTCATGCGGGCGGCGCCGTGGAGGTCCGCAGGATCAGGCGGGTCGCCGCCCGGTGGTGGGCCGTGGTGCCCTGTGCGGCCAGCGTGTCGAGCACCAGCCGGGCGGCCGTGCCGCCGCTCTCCGAAACGGGTTGGCGGATGGTCGTGAGACCGAGGAGCCCGGCCAGGTCGTGGTCGTCGAAGCCCACGAGCGACAGGTCCTCGGGGATCCGGAGCCCGGCCTCCTTGGCGAAGCGCATGGCGCCGAAGGCCATCTCGTCGCTCATGGCGAACACCGCCGTCGGCGGCTCGGCCAGCTCCGAGAGGCGGCGCATGGCGTCGGCCCCACCGTCGATGGTGAACGACCCGGCCGCCTCGAGCTGGGCGTCGGCCGTGATCCCGACGGCCTGCAGCGCAGCCAGGTATCCCGCCCGCCGCTCGTTGGGCACGTCGAAGGAGATCGGGCCCTCCGGGTCGTCACCGATCAGGCCGATGCGCCGGTGGCCGAGCCCGGTCAGATGGGAGACGGCGAGCTGGGCGGCCGCCCGGTTGTCGATGGTCACGGCCGAGAACGCGGGGAAGTCGTAACCGATGGTGACGACGAGGGCGTGGTCCTGTTCGAACAGGGCCAGCTCGTCGGCGTCGAACCCGAGATCCACGAGGATGAGGGCGTCGACGCGGCGTTGCAGGTTCGGCCACTCGTGCACGAAGCGCCGCTTGGCGTCCTCGGTGCCGACGCTGATCAGCAGCAGGTCGTAGCCCTGGTCGGCGAGGACCGCCTCGATCCCGGCGACCACCTGGCTGAAGTACCACTGGCTGATGTAGGGGACGGCCACACCGACGGTGCGGCTCCGGCCGGTGGCGAGCCGGGAGGCGTTGGGGTCGGGCCGGTAGCCGAGCTCGCCGGCCACCCGTTCGACGCGCTGGCGGGTCACCGCAGCAACGTTGGGGAGCCCCCGCAGGGCCCGGCTGACGGTGGCCAGCGAGACCCCGGCGACCCGCGCCACGTCCTCGATGGTCGCCGGATCACGACGCAGCGGGGGCCTCGCCATCACTTCGGGCCCCCCGATCCGCTGCGGTTGAGGGTCAGCGCGGCGTGGTCCAACAGGTAGGTGTGACCGTGTCGCACGAACCGCTCGATGTGCCCCGGGTCGGCCTCGCCCAGGGTCAGCGGGGAGCCGAGCACGGTACGCACGCCCTGGCCGAGGAGCGCCAGCACCACGGCGATCCAGGCCTCCGACGATGACGCTCCGCAGGCGGCCAGTCGGCCCCGGGCGACGGCGGCCGGGGCGCCGTCCAGCCAACCGCCCTGGTAGCGGGCGACGATCCGGGCCGGGCCCTCGGGCCCCTCGAGGTGATCTCGGTCCAGGAGCTCGTAGACGTCGGCCCAGCGGCCCGCCGGTGCGCTGGGGCGCTCGCCCCGTCCGGCGAGCACCCGGAGCCCCGGCGAGGGTTGGGTGAGACCCTCCCGCAGGCGGGCGCCCAGGAGCGGGGCCAGCCCGGCCGGCTCGGGCACGGTCACCCAGGCGTTCTCCCACGTCTTGACGAGCGACCGGGGGCCGAGCACGACGGTGGCCCCGGCGTCGAGGGCGGCCCGCAGCGTGGCTTCCCGGTCGGGATGGTGGAGGTGCAGGGCGGGGGCGAGGACGAGGTGGTAGCGGGTGAGGTCGTCGGTGGGCCGCACGACGTCGGCGTCGATCCCGAGGCATCGCAGGGCGGCGTGGGCGGCGACCACGAGCTCGCGGTGG
>JBIKWW010000341.1:0-4314 GCA_044356125.1 Acidimicrobiia bacterium | reverse complement strand
GAGAGCCCCGAGAGCGCGGTGATGCCCCCGAAGCGAACGGTGACGTCGTGCACCTCCAACAGCGCCATGCGCCGATCCCCCTTGGTCAGCGCCACCCCCCGGCGACGTCCGACGGGGTGCAGTTCTAGGGGGCCGGTGTGACGTGGGTCAAATCCAACCAGACCGCCCGGTCGAGGGGACCAGTCAACGCCGGCGCGCCCCCTCGATGATGGCCACGATCTCGTGGAGCACGACATCGGGCGGCCGGGAGCCGTCGATGGCGCTCAGGAGTCCACGGTCGCTGTAGAAGTCGATGAGCGGGGCAGTCGCCGATTCGTAGAGGTCGAGCCGGGTGCGGATGGCCTCGGGCTGGTCGTCGTCGCGCTGCACGACCTCGCCGCCGCAGTGGTCACAGGACCAGTTGTGCTTCGGTGGCGCCTGCACCGAGTAGTTGTGCCCGCACACCGAGCAGACACGGCGGGAGGCGAGGCGGGCGAGCACGATCTCGGTGTCGACCTCGAGGTCGACCACCCGGTCGAGCTCGAGGGGCTTGAGGATCTTCTCCAGCGCCCGGGCCTGGTGCGTGGTGCGCGGGAAGCCGTCGAGGATGAAGCCCCGCGACCGGGCATCGCGCTCGGAGAGCCGCTCGGCGACGATCCCGATCACCACCTCGTCGGGTACGAGCTGGCCCTCGTCGATGAAGCCCTTGGCCATCCGGCCCATGGCCGTCCCCGCCTTGATGGCGGCACGGAACATGTCACCGGTCGAGATGTGGGGCACGACGAAGTGCCGGGCGAGCTGGACGCACTGGGTGCCCTTGCCCGCTCCCTGCTTGCCCAGGATCACCAGGCGAACTCCCACCGACACGGCACTCAGCCTTCCAGCCCGGTCATGACGCGGTCCAGTTCCGGACGGCCCGCGACGGCCGGTTCAGCGGACCAACTGCTGCTGGGGCCGACGGCGGATGGCGCTGGAGCCCTCGAGGAAGCCGTCGTAGTTCTGCATCATCAGGCTGGAGTCGATCTGCTTGACCGTCTCGAGCGCGACCCCCACGGCGATCAGGATCGACGTGCCTGCGAACTGGAAGTTCTGCACGTCGAGACCCAGGATCAGGAAGGACGGCACCAGGGCGATGCCCATGATGAACAGGGCGCCGGGCATGGTGATGCGGTTGGAGATGAAGCGCAGGTGCTCGGCCGTGGCCGGACCCGGCCGGATCCCGCGGATGAAGCCGTTCTGCTTGTTCAGGTTGTCCGCCTGCTGGACGGGATCGAAGGCGATCGCCGTGTAGAAGTAGGCGAAGAACAGGATCAGCACGCCGTAGGTGAGGATGTGGCCGAGGGAGTCGGCACGCACGATGTTGCGGTCGAGCCACTGGCTGACGCCCGCCGGGAGCGTGTTGCCGAGCATGAGCGGCAGGTACAGCACCGAGCTGGCGAAGATGATCGGGATCACGCCGCTCTGGTTGATCTTGAGCGGGATGAAGGAGCTGGACCCCCCGTAGATCCGGTTGCCGACCTGTCGCTTGGCGAACTGCACGGGGATCTTGCGGAACCCGTTCTCGATGATCACGATCGCCAGGATCATGGCCACGACGATGGCCAGCACGACGAAGAACTTCGTGGGGCTGAGCCGCCACACGCGCACGCCCTCGTAGGGCAGGCGGCTGACCACGTTGGCGAAGATCAGCATGGAGGCGCCGTTGCCGATGCCGCGTTGGGTGATCTGCTCCGACAGCCACATCACCAGGGCCGTGCCGGCCACGATGGTGACCACGACGAGGCCGATGCGGGTCCAGACGAACTTGCCGTCGAAGAGGTCGAGCTCACGGAACTGCTGACCGCCCGGGAGCTGGCCCCGGTTGAACATGAAGGCGTAGCCCGTGCCCTGGATCACGGCCAGGAAGATGGCGAGGTAGCGCGTCCACTGGGTGATCTTGCGCTGGCCGGTCGCCCCCTCCTTCGACCAGGCCTCCAGCCTGGGGATCACCACGGTGAGGAGCTGCATGATGATCGAGGCCGTGATGTACGGCATGATGCCGAGGCAGAAGATCGACACGTTGGTGAGCGCACCGCCCGTGAAGAGGTCCAGGAATGCGACGATTCCCCCGGTCTCCACGGCATTGCGCAGTCGGGTGATCTGGTCGAACGACAGCCCCGGCAGCGGCAGGTGGGTGCCCAGCCGGTAGATGGCCACCATGGCCAGCGTGAACAGGATCTTGTTCCGCAGGGAGGTGATCGACAGAACGTTCTTCAGGCTGGCCACAGCAGTCCTTTCGGGGCCGTTCCCTACCCTGGGGGCGGCGGGCGAGCCGCTCGCCCGGGCGAGATCAGCGGTTGGTCAGCGCGTTGCCCTTGGCGGCTGGGCGGACACCGAAGGGCAGCGGCAGACGCGTCACGCTACCGCCTGCGGCCTCGATGGCGGCCACCGCCGACTGGGAGAACCCATGGGCGTGGACCTCCACCTTGGCGGTCAGCTCCCCGCGGCCGAGGATCTTCACCAGGCCGTGCTTGGGCACGACGGAGTGGGCCCGCAGCGTGTCGGGCGTGATGAGCGTGCCGTGCTCCTCGGCGAAGCGCTGGATGGCGTCGAGGTTGACCGGCTGGTACTCGACCCGGAAGGGGTTGACGAAGCCGCGCAGCTTCGGCATCCGGCGCTGCAGGGGCGTCTGACCGCCCTCGAAGCCGGGCTTGACCTGACGGCGGGCGTGCTGGCCCTTGGTGCCGCGTCCCGCGGTCTTGCCGCCGCCCGCGGCCACGCCGCGGCCGACGCGCTTGCGCCGCTTGGTGGAGCCCGGAGCGGGCTGGAGGTCGTGGAGCTTCAGCATCTCAGGCCTCGCTGCTCGTGTTGCTGCTCGTGTTGCTGGCATCGTCGACCTGCTCGACCTTCACGAGGTGCCCGGCACGGTTCAGCATGCCGCGGATCTCGGGTCGGTCGGGCAGGGTGTTGGTCTGGCCGATGCCGCGCAGCCCCAGGGCGCGCAGCGTGCCGCGCGTCTTGGGCTTCTGGCCGATCGACGACCGGACCTGGGTGACCTTGAACGCCATCAGTGGCCTCCTCCGGCACCGGCGGCGGCGAGCCGCTTCGTCTCCTTGTAGGCCCGCAGGACACCGGCAGGGGTGACCTCCTCGGGCGACAGCCCACGACGGCGGGCGACCTCGTCGGGGCTGCGCAGCGACTTGAGCCCGGCGATCGTGGCGTGGGCCACGTTGATGCCGTTGGACGAGCCGAGCGACTTGCACAGCACGTCGTGCACCCCGGCGGCCTCCAGGATCATGCGGGCGGCGCCGCCGGCGATCACGCCGGTACCGGGGGCGGCCGGGCGCAGCATGACGCGGCCCGCACCCTTCTCCCCGATGATCGGGTGGGTGATGGTCGAGCCAGCCAGCGGAACGCTGAACATGTTCTTCTTGGCCTCTTCGACGCCCTTGGCGATGGCCGCGGGCACCTCCTTGGCCTTGCCGTAGCCCAGACCGACACGGCCCGAGCCGTCGCCCACGACCACGAGGGCGGTGAAGGAGAAGCGACGACCGCCCTTCACGACCTTGGCGACGCGGTTGATGTGGATGACCCGCTCGGCGAACTCGCTGTCCCGCTCACCGCGGTCGTCGCGGGGCCCGCGACCTTCACGCTCGGCCATGTCAGAACTCCAGTCCCGCCGCGCGAGCGGCGTCGGCGACCGCGGCGATGCGGCCGTGATAGATGAACCCACCCCGGTCGAACACGACCTGGGTGCAGCCGGCGGCCTTGGCCCGCTCCGCGACGAGCGTGCCTACCTTGGCCGAGGTCGACACGTTGCCGGTGGCCCCGGCCGCCTTCACGTCGGCCTCGTGGGACGACGCCGCGGCGAGGGTGCGCCCGGTCGTGTCGTCGATCACCTGGGCGACGATGTGCTTGTTCGAGCGGAACACCGCCAGGCGCGGCCGGGTGGCCGTGCCGTGGAGCTTCTTGCGGGCCCGCGCCTGACGGCGCTTGCGGCCGGCCTGCTTCTTCTGGGTCAGCGTTGCCATCTGGTGTCTTCTCTCACTTCTTGGCGGCCTTGCCCGCCTTGCGGCGGACCTGCTCACCCAGGTAGCGGACGCCCTTGCCCTTGTAGGGCTCGGGCCGGCGGATCTTGCGGATGTTGGCGGCGACCTGGCCGACGAGCTCCTTGTCGGTGCCCTTCACGACGATGCGCGTGGGGGCGGGCACCTCGAAGTCGATGCCCTCGGGGGCGTCGACGACGACGGGATGGGAGAAGCCCAGCGACATCTCGAGCTTCTTGCTGCTCTGGGCGGCGGCGCGGTAGCCGACGCCGATGATCTCGAGCTCCTTGGTGAACCCGGCCGACACGCC
>JBIKWW010000342.1:0-4314 GCA_044356125.1 Acidimicrobiia bacterium | reverse complement strand
TGCGGGGCACGCTCGCCCTGGTCGGCGTCGGCCAGCCCGACCTGGCCGTTGCCGGATCCACCCTGGCCATGGGCAAGGCCGTCATCGGGGTCATCGAGGGCGATGCCGACCCGCACACCTTCATTCCCCGGCTCATCAGCCTCTGGCGATCGGGCCGGTTCCCGATCGAGAAGCTGATCCGCACCTTCCCCCTGGCCTCCATCAACGAGGCCGAGGCGGCGGCCGCCGCCGGTTCGGTCGTCAAGCCCGTGCTCGTGCACTGACCCTGCGCCTCGGAACCTCGGCCCCGACACCGGGCCCCGAGCGACACGTGACCACCGCCCCCCACGGCCGCTTCTGGCTGCTCCAGCCCAACATCGTCCTCGTCATGCTGGCCAACGGCATGCAGGGGACGCTGCTCGGGCTTCGGGCCACGGAGGCGGGATTCGGGGCGGTCGTCACCGGTGTGGTGATGGCCGGGTACTCGGTCGGGTTCCTCGCCAGCTCGCCGTTCACCGCCCGGGTGCTGCCGCGCCTGGGCCACGTCAACATGATCCGCGCGCTGATCATCGTCATGGCGGCGACCGCACCGCTGCAGGGCGCCCTCGTACACCCCATCCCCTGGACGGTCCTGCGCTTCGTCCAGGGCTGCTGCATGTGCGCGGCTTACATCACCTGGGAGGCGTGGATCAACGGGCGCGCGACCGCGGCCAACCGGGGCCGCCTGGCTGCCCTCTACACCGTCTCCATGATGGGCGGCTTCGCCTTCGGGCCGCTCCTCACGGGGATCGCACCGGTCACGAACTACTCGCTCTTCCTGCTCCCCGCCGCCCTGCTGATGGCCGCGCTCGTGCCGCTGTTCGGTGCAGGCGGCTCGGTGCCCGCTCCGGTGACGCCACAACCACTGTCGCTGCGGGCCCTCGCCCGCCTGGTTCCCGCCGGCGTCGTCGGCGGCCTCGTCGTGGGCATGACGCACAGCGCCCTGATCATGATGGGTGCCGTGTACGGGAAGCGGGTCGGGCTCGACGACGACGACGCCGCCCGCTTCGTCTTCGCCTGCTACATCGGCTCCGTGGCCTTCCAGTTCCCCATCGGGTGGGCCTACGACCATCTCGGCAAGCGCGCCACGATCATCGGTTGCTGCCTCGCCACGGCTGCGTCGGCCGGCGCTGCGATGGTCCTGCCGCCCACCGGTGCCGTCGCCTTCGCGACGGTGTTCGTCGTCGGGGCCGTGTGCTTCCCGCTCTACGGGCTGGTGCTCGCCTACATGAACGAGTGGGTGCCCGACGGGGCCCGACCCTCCGTCAGTGCGGGCTACGCCCTGGTGGGTGGGGTCGGGGCCATCGTCGGGCCCGTGGCCGCGTCGCTGCTCATGAAGGGCCTCGGAGCCGGCGGGTACTGGTGGCTGCAGATCGCAGGGACCACCGTGCTCGCCACCTTCATCGCCGGCAGTGCAGTACGTCGCGGACGCCCCTCTGCCCGCCCGCTCGAGGTGACCGCATGAGCCCCACGATCGACGATCTCACGATCGACCCGCACACCTGGTGGCACCGTCTGCGCGCAAATGGTCCGGTCGCCTGGGTCGACGCGCTCGACGGCTGGGTCGTCCTGTCACGCGAGCTGTGCACCGCGGTCATGCGCGATGCCGTTCGGTTCACCGTCGACGACCCCCGCTTCGCCACCGCGCTGGTCGTCGGCCCTTCGATGCTGTCCCTCGACGGCCCCGAGCACACCCGCCATCGCGAGCCCTTCGCCCACGGACTGCGGCCATCCGACGTGGCCCGGGACCACGCCCCCTGGATGGCAGGCGCGGCGGCCGGTCTCGTCGCCACCCTCTCCCCCGGTGCCGAGCTGCGCACCGAGCTGGCCGGCCCGTGGAGCGTCGCCGTGATGATCCGGGTGCTCGGCCTCGACCCCTCGCGGGTGTCGGGATCCCAGCTGCTCGGCTGGTACCGGGCCATCGTCGCCGCCACCGAAGCGGCATGCGCCGGTGTGCCCGTGTCCGCCCCAGCCCTCGACGCCATGGCCTCCCTCGCCGCCACAGCCGGGATCCCACCCTTCGTCGGACCCCACCGCCTCTCCGCGACCGAGATCGCCTCCAACACCGCCGTCTTCCTCTTCGGTGGCATCGAGACGACCGAGGCGATGATCGCCAACGCCCTCTGGTACCTGCTCACCGTGCCCGACGTGCTCGACGCCGTCCGCCGGGATCGCCGGCTCCTCGACGCCGTGCTCGACGAATCCCTGCGCCTGGAGCCGGCGGCCACCCGGGTGGACCGCTACGCAACGGTCGACGTCGAGCTCGCCGGCGCGCACATCCGGCGTGGCGACCTCGTGATGGTGAACCTCGCTGCCGCCGGCCGCGACCCCGCCGTGTTCGGGGACCCGCACCGCTTCGACCTCGGACGCGTCAACACCAACCGCCACGTCGCCTTCGCCACCGGCCCCCACGCCTGCATCGGCATGCACCTGGCCCGGACCGAGGCCGTGGTCGCCATCGGCGCCCTGCTCGACGCCCACCCCGGGCTCTCGCTCGACCCGACCGGGAGCGATGCGCCGACGGGCCTGGTGTTCCGCAAGCCGGCGAGGCTCACCGCCCGCTGGTGATCGGGTCGACCCGCTCCGAGCGCAGCCCCGCCGGGCAGGCCGGACCGGTCACGCCGATCACGCCGGTCGGGCCGCCTCGAGGTGCACCTGCCCGGCGGGCGACCAGCGGACCCCGCTGACCGACGGGCGGTGCCCGCCGAGGTGGTGCAGGACGTAGGGCACCACGGCCGGCACGGCCTCCTGCACGAGACGCTCGACGGTGCCGCACGCCCCGCGCATCGCGTCGAGATCGGACGCATCGCGCATGGCCGTGATGGCGGCGTCGACCGAGGGGTCCCCGTACTGCGATGCGTTCCACCGGCCGCCGGTGCCCACGACGGCGGACAGGAGCCCGACCGGCGAGGCTCGGTGACCGAAGTCGATGAGACCGAGCTCGGCCGACCCCGAGCACGGCGGCTGCGCCGGCTGGTCGGGGCACCACTGCGTGCGGGAGAAGGCCTCGCCGCCGGAGTCCGTCACCTCGAGAACGAACCCCGCCTCCCCCGCCTGGGCGGCGATGGCCCTGGCCAGCGCGGGCAGCTCGGCGGTGCCCGGGGTCTGCAACGTCACCCGGAGCGGACCGTCGACGCCGGCCTCGCGCATGAGGGCCCGGGCCCGGGCCAGGTCCCTGATCCGGGCCGGAGCGGCACCCGGCTGGGAGCAGCGGTGGACCGGCGCCACCGGGTGGTCGGCACCGGGCGTCCCCTGACCTCCGAGGAGCTCGGCGACGAGCGCAGCGCGGTCGATCGACCATGCCAGCGCCTGACGGACCCGGAGATCCCGGAAGACACCCCGGTCGGTCCGCATCCACAGCTGCCGGTGGGCGGCGCTGGGCGTACCGACGACCGTGAACCCGGGCATCGCCGCCAACTCGGGGGCGGTCTCGGGGGCGAACGCGGCGAGCACGTCGGCCGAGCCCCGCCGCATGGCCGTGTTGCGCAGCCCCGGGTTGGGCTCGAAGCTCCACTCGACCCGCCCGTAGGCGGGCATTGGGCCCCACCATCCGTCGTGGCGGACGAACGTGGCCCTGCCCTCCTCCAGGCGTTCGAGCCGCCAGGGCCCGGTTCCGTCCGCCGCGGCATCGAGCGTGCGGCCGACGTTCCACGAGGCGGGCGTGATCGCCGATCGGGGCTCATGGGGCGAGAGGCGCTCGGGCAGCAGCAGGTCGGGACCGTCGAGCTCGATGACGACCGCCCCGGGGTCGGGTGCGCTGACGCTCCGGACGGCCGGTCCTTCCCCCAACGGTCCGGCGGCGAGCGCCCGCTCCAGCGAGGCGACCACGTCGGTGGCGTTCATCGGGGCGCCTCGCTGCCATGTCACCCCCGGGCGGAGCGTGAAGCGCCACACCGCGGCCGAGGCGTCCGTCGTCCACGAGGTCGCCAGAGCGGGAACGAGTCGCCCGCCCCGCTCGAGCCCGCAGAGGTGCTCCAGGCACTGCCCCGCCAACGCCACCGATGTCGGGTCGCGCAGGGTCACGGGATCGAGCGGACCGGTAGGAGGGGCGGCGACGACTCGCAGCACACCCCGGTCCGCGCCATTCCGGTCCGCGCCATTCCGGTCCGCTCCATGCCGGTCCGCTCCATGCCGGTCCGCCCCGTTCCGGTCGGTACCGGGGCTGCGGCCCGGTCCGTCGGCGGTTCCAGGCGGGTCGGCGTCCGGTCGGCCCGACGGGCGGCACCCTCCCACGGCGGCCGCCGCGGCCACGCCGGCCACCGTTCCACCGAGCGCCGCCAGCACCCGACGCCGGGT
>JBIKWW010000340.1:0-4334 GCA_044356125.1 Acidimicrobiia bacterium | reverse complement strand
GCCTCGGCCCTGGCCGCCTGCGTCGGTGGCATCGCCCTGTGGATCCGCCGGCGCGGGCGATGGCGGTCCGTCGTGCTCCCCCTGGCGCTGCTGGGTCCCGTAGCCCTGCTGGACCACATCCTGTGGACCTTCGGCTTCGGCCTGATCGCGATCGGCCTCCTGCTGGCGCCGGCGCTGGCCGACGAGGACACCCCCCGGCCAGCCCCCCGCTGACCGACCCGGCCGACCGACCCGGCCGACCCTCGGCCGGGTGGATGGTCACCACCCCACCGGTAGGGTGGTCGGGCCATGTCCGCCGACACGCCGTCGCTGTTCGACTTCCGCGGCCGTGGCGCGTTCGCCTCGCCCAACCGGGATGACACGAGCGACGTCCCGCCTCCGGCGGAGGCGCACCACGGGCCCCGCTTCCGGGCGGCCACGCCCGAGGAGCTGCTCGTCGGTCTGAACCCGAACCAGCGCGACGCCGTGCTCCACGAGGCCGGCCCGCTCCTCATCGTCGCCGGGGCCGGCTCCGGCAAGACCCGGGTGCTCACCAACCGGATCGCCTTCCTCATCGGCGCCCGGGGTGTCTCGCCGTTCCAGATCCTGGCGATCACGTTCACCAACAAGGCCGCCCAGGAGATGCGCGAGCGGGTGGCCCGGCTCGTCGGTCCCGTCGCCGAGCGGATGTGGGTGTCGACGTTCCACTCGGCCTGCGTCCGCATCCTGCGCCGCGACGCCCACCGGCTCGGGTTCCGGAACGCCTTCACGATCTACGACCAGGCCGACGCCGTCCGGCTCGTGCAGTTCATCCTGCGCGACCTCAACATCGATGCCAAGCGCTTCCCGCCCCGGACGGTCCACGGTGCGATCAGCGCGGCGAAGAACGACCTCGTCGACGAAGCCACCTACGCCACCCGTGCCGCCAACATCTACGAGCGTCGCATCGCCGAGGTCTACGCCGAGTACCAGCGCCGCCTCCTGGCCGCCAACGCCATGGACTTCGACGACCTGCTCCTGCAGGCCGTACGCCTGCTGCAGACCGAGCCCGACGTCCTCGCCCACTACCGCACGCGCTTCCGCCACGTGCTCGTCGACGAGTACCAGGACACCAACCGGGCCCAGAACGAGCTGGTGATCCTGCTGGCCGGTGAGCACCGCAACGTCACCGTCGTGGGCGATGGGGACCAGTCGATCTACCGGTTCCGCGGCGCCGACGTCCGCAACATCCTCGAGTTCGAGAAGGCCTTCGAGGACGCCACGACCATCGTGCTCGACCAGAACTACCGGTCCACGCAGAACATCCTCGACGCCGCCAACGCCGTCATCGCCCACAACGAGAGCCGCGCCGCCAAGCACCTCTGGACCGACTCCGGCACGGGCGAGCAGATCGTCCGTTACCACGCCGAGGACGAACGCGACGAGGCGATGTGGATCGCCTCGGAGATCGCCCGTCTCCACGGCATCGAGGCCCGTCCCTGGGGCGACGTCGCCATCTTCTACCGGACCAACGCGCAGAGCCGGGTGGTGGAGGAGCAGCTCGTGCGGGTGGGAGTCCCGTACAAGGTCGTGGGCGGAACCAAGTTCTACGACCGTCGCGAGATCAAGGACGTGATCGCCTACCTCCGCGTCCTCGTCAACCCCGACGACGAGGTGAGCCTGAAGCGGATCCTCAACGTCCCCCGGCGCGGGGTGGGCGACACCAGCGTGGGCCGGCTCGACGCCTGGGCCCGGGCCAACGGCCGCCCGTTCCACGAGGCGCTCGGCCTGGCCGACGTCGCCGGGCTCTCGGGCAAGGCGCTCAGGGGCGTCCGCGACTTCCTGGCGGTGCTCGACGCCGTGCGCGAGACGTCGGGGGGCGTGGAGGACGTCGTGAACGGTGTGCTCCAGCGCAGCGGCTACGTGGCCGAGCTGGAGGCCGAGGGTGGCGTCGAGGCGGCCGGTCGGCTGGAGAACATCGCCGAGCTCGTGGGCCAGGCCAAGCAGTTCAGCACCCTCGAGGAGTTCCTCGAGCAGGTGAGCCTGGTGGCCGACGCCGACGAGGTCGACGCCGACGCCAGCCAGGTCACCCTCATGACGCTGCACACGGCCAAGGGCCTGGAGTACCCGGTGGTGTTCCTGCTCGGCCTGGAGGACGGCGTGTTCCCCCACGTGCGCTCGCTCGGCGAGCCCGACGAGCTGGAAGAGGAGCGACGGCTCGCCTACGTGGGCATCACCCGGGCCAAGGAGCGCCTCTACCTGACCCACGCCTGGGCCCGGATGCTCTTCGGGGCCACGCAGTACAACCCGGTGAGCCGGTTCGTGGGCGAGATCCCCGAGCGTCTCGTGCGGGTCGTGGGTGACCGCTCCCGGGGCGGTCAGGCCAGTGGCTACGGTCGGCGCTGGGACGAGCGTGACGAGCGCGGCCGTCGCTCGGAGATGTTCGAGCGTGGTCGCAGCCCCGGTGATCGTCAGCGCGCGGGTGATCAGCGCGCTGGTGATCAGCGCGCTGGTGATCAGCGCGCTGACGATCATGGTGACGGCGGTGGATGGGGGGATCCCGACGACGTACCCGGGGGCCGGTCGTTCGGGTCGCGGGCGGCGTCCGACGCCCACCGCGACGACGTCGTCGAAGCATCGCTGCGCGCCGGGGTGCGCGCCCGCCGGGGTGACGCCCCGCCGAGCGCCACGACCGGAGCGGAGGGGCTCGGCCTGTCGGCCGGTGACGACGTCGTCCACGCCAAGTACGGCGTGGGCACCGTGATCGAGATCCTCGGCAGCGGCGACAGGGCGCAGGCCGTGGTCCGCTTCCCCGGCCTCGGCGAGAAGCAGTTCCTCCTCGCCTGGACCCCGCTCAAGAAGGCCTAGGGGGGCGGGCGGGTCCCGTGGCCTCCGGCCGCTCCTCCCGCGACCCTCGCTGCCGCTGCGGTCGTGGACCTCTCCCCCTCGGCGCCGCCCGCCCGCCCGTCACGGCTTCGGTGGGCAGCTGCTCGGTGGGGTGGCGCCGGCGCGACGCTGGGTGATCCAGTTGGCGACGTCGAGCAGGGAGACGAGGGCGGAGCCGGCGTGATCGGCGCCGCGGTAGACCTTGCGGTCGACGACGACGCCCAGGCGGCACATCTTCGTGCGCAGCGCGGCGCTGGTGGCGACGGGGATCTGCTCGTCACGGTCGCCGTGGACGATGAGCACGGGCGCCGGGATCGGTCGGTTGCCGGGTTCGTTCGCGGCCAGTGCCTCCTTCCACGGCGAGCGGGCCAGGCCCTCCCGGATGACGTAGTCGTCGAGCGGCCCCGATGCGAACGCCCGGAACACCTCGCTGTTGCAGCCCGTGTCGACCACCGGCAGGGTGGCCAGACCCTTCGGCGTCAGCACGGCCTCGAGCGGGAGCGATGGATCGGCGGCGTTGAAGCCGGCCGCCACCATGAACAGGTAGCCGCGGTAGCGCGACGTCTCGATCGACTGGGCGACGTTCGTGAGCTGCGACGGCGGCGCTCCGGCGACGACGCCGAGCAGCTTCAGCTCCGGCGCCCACCTCGGCTGGATCTCCCCGGCGAACAGGGCGGCGTGCCCGCCCTGCGAATGGCCCCACACGATCACGCGGTCCGACAGGTTCCCGCCCGGGATCTCCCGCCCGGCTCGCACGATGTCGAGCACGCCGCGGCCCTCCGACTCGCCGACGAGGTACGGGTGCCGCCCGGGTGTGCCGAGCCCTTCGAAGTCGGTCGCCACGATGGCGAAGCCGAAGGTGGTGAGGATCGACGCGGCGGCGTTGACGACGTCGGCCTGGCGGGTGTCGATCGAGGGCGCGCAGCGGTCGGCGAGGCCGACGGTGCCGTGCGCATAGGAGAGCACCGGCCATCCGCCGGAGGGCGGCGTGCCCTTGGGGACGAACACGAGGCCGGTCACCTCGATGGGCCGCCCGTCGACGGACTCGGACCGGTACCGCACCCGGTACGACGTCGCGGACCGTACGCGCGCGTCGTACTGGGTCGACGAGATCAGCCAGCGGGCGGGCCCGTCCTGCGAACGGACGGAGGCGGTCGCTGCGCGGACGGGCTCGGCGAGCACACCGGACACCAGCAGGATCAGCGACGCAGCCACCGCGCCGGCTCGCAAGGACAGACTCCGCACGGGGGAACCGTACGCCGCGTACCGGCGTTACGGGGATGAACGGGGCTCAGGTGCCCGGGCGCGGCGTGGCCTGGTAGTAGCGCTCGGCCCAGATCCCGCGTCCGTCCTCGCCCCGCACCGGCATGCGCCATGTCGAGCTCTCGCCGGAGCCGCTGATCGGGATCGACAGCAGGGCGCGGCGCTCGTTGATCGTCGTGGTGATGTAGGCGTCGGCGGCGGCGTCGGGGATGTAGCGGCAGGCGATG
>JBIKWW010000339.1:0-4380 GCA_044356125.1 Acidimicrobiia bacterium | reverse complement strand
GGGGACGACGCTCGCCCTCGGCGACATCGGGCAGGCCACGGCGGGGCCTCTGGTGGGTTGGCTGTCGACGGTGCTCGGGTTCGGGTGGGTCTACGGCACCCCGGCGATCGTCGTCGGTGCGGCGGTGCTGGTCGTGCTGTCGTCTCCCGAGCTGCGTCGGCGGGAGCGTCCGGGCGAACGGTCGGCTGTGGGCGCTGCGTCCGAGCCGTCGGGTGAGCCGTCGGGTCGGCCGTCGGGTCGGCCGTCGGGTCAGCGATCGAACGGCTGACGCCGGCGCTCGGGGTAGCGGCCGTCGGGCAGGGCCGACATGGGGCCCTGCAGGATCAGCCCGCCGTCGACGAAGAGGACCTCACCGCTGATGAACCGGGCGGCCCGCGAGGACAGGAACACGACGGCGTGGGCGACGTCGTCGACCTCCCCGGCGTGGGGCAGGGGCTGCTGGACGACCCCGCTGCCCACACCCTCCTCGTAGGTGCTGTCCCAGCCGGCGGTGCGGAACTGCCCGGGGGCGACGCAGTTGAGGCGCACCGATGGGCCCCACTCCCAGGCGAGGGTGCGGGTCAGCTCGACCACGGCGGCACGGGCGGCGGCGCTGTGGGCGATCCCGGGGATGCCGCGTCCGACGGTGGCGACGATCTGCACGATGGTGCCGCCGTCCCCGGCGAGCATGGAGCGGGCGAACGCCTGGGTCATGTTCCAGGTCCCGTGCAGGTTGAGGTCGACGACGCTGCGGAACCCGTTCGGGCTCAGGTCGGCGGCGCGGGTCGGGAACTGCCCCCCGGCGTTGTTGACGAGCAGGTCCACGTCGCCGTGTCGCCCCGCCAGGGCGGCGACGGCCTCGAGATCCCTGATGTTGACCGTGTCGACGCCGACCCGACGGCCCGTCACCGATTCGATGTCGGCCGCCGCCGTCGCGAGGACGTCGGCGCGGCGGGCGGCGATCACGACATCGGCCCCGGCCGCCGCCAGCCCCGTGGCCACCGCCTTGCCCAGCCCCGTTCCCCCTCCGGTGACCAGGGCCCGCCGGCCGGCGAGCAGGTCGGCGGCGAAGGGCGAGGCCGTCACCGGCCGCCCGCGACGGGCTCGTTGGGCCGGATCGGGCGGGCGACGGTGGCCTTCCGGGCGTGACGGAAGGCGACGTCGCGGTCGACGTCAGGCTCCTTGGGCAGGCCCAGGACCCGTTCGCCGATGATGTTGCGCTGGATCTGGTCGGTGCCGCCGCCGATCGACGTGAAGTAGGCGTTGAGGGCCAGGAAGTTGGCGTCCTGTGCGTCCTGGTGGTCGGACCCGACGAGCATCGTCTGCGCGCCGACGATCCGGCCGTGGAGCGCGGCGCTCTCGTGGAGGATCCGCGACATCGCGAGCTTGCCGAGGCTGAGGATGGGCGACGAGGTCCCCTGTTGGAGCTGGGCCTTGGCCCGGGCGGCGTTCCAGCGGTTCACCGCCCGCAGGCAGTGGATGCGGGCCAGCTCCTGGCGGATCGTGGGGTCCCGGTCCACGCCGTAGGTGCGGGCCAGGGCCCAGTAGTCGATGTCGAGCGCGCCCGGCGCGTCGGCGCGGCGAGTGCCCCCGTCGGCGCTCTGACGCGGCCCACGGGCGACGTCACCCATCACCGACCGCTCGTAGGCGAGTGCCGTCTGCAGGACCCGCCATCCTTCGTTCACCGAGCCCAGCATGTTGGCGGCCGGGACTCGGGCCTCGGTGATGAACACCTCGTTGAAGTGGGCCTCGCCGGTGATCTGCTTGATGGGCCGGACGTCCACGCCGTCCTGGCGCATGGGGAACCAGAAGAACGAGACGCCCTGGTGCTTGGGCACGTCCCAGTCGGTGCGGGCCACGAGCATGCCGTATTCGGCCGTGCGACCGCCCGAGGTCCAGACCTTCTGGCCGGTCACGACGTACTCGTCCCCGTCACGGTCGGCCCGGGTCTGCACGGCGGCGAGGTCGGAGCCGGCACCGGGCTCGCTGTAGAGCAGGCACATGGCGAGGTCCTCGGTGAGGAGGCGCCGCAGGAACTGCGCGTGCAGGTGCGGGGTCCCGAAGGCGAGGAGCGTGTTGGCCCACAGGTTGTGGCGGTCCTGACCCGTTCCGGGGGCGTGGACCCGGGCGAACTCGGAGGTGATGACGGCGGCCTCCTCGGAGGAGGCCTCGCGGCCGAAGACACTGCGGGGCCACGTGGGGGCGGCCCATCCGGCGTCGACCACCCGGCCGAGCCACTCCTGGCGCGGGATCGCCGGGTCCCAGTTGGTGGCGAGCCAGGCCGCCACCTCGGCCCGCAGCGCCGCCAGGTGGGCGGGCTCGTGCTCGTCGTCGGTCCCGGGGACGGACGCGCTCGGGGGCAGTTCGGTGATGCTCATGGGTTTCAGCTCCTCGGTCACGTGCAGTTCAGCAGCACGGTGCCCGTGGTGCCAAGGCGGCGGCGGGTGTGCCCGACCCCTACGCTGGGCGGCGCCTCCCTGGTCCCGCCCGCACCGTGCCCTCCGATCTCCCGTCCCGTCCTGCGGCCGCCGCCTCGTCCGGTCCCGCAGCTGCCGCCTTCGCGGTGCTGCGGCCCACGTCGCAGGGCACGCTGTGCCCCGGTCCGGTCGACGCCCTGGGGTGGACGCCCGTGGTGGCCGGCCCCGCCGAACCCCACGTCGAGCGCCACGATCTGGGCACCCCGTGGCCCGGCGGGCCCGACGCTCCCGGCGCGGGCGGAGGCGGGTGGCTGCGGCTGATCCATGTGACCGACACCCACGTCATGGATGCTGCGTCGCCGGCCCGGTCGGAATGGATCGAGCAGCTCGCCGACGATCCGCGGTGGTGGCCCCTCCTCCACATGGCCCGACCCCACGACATCACCGTGAACCGCATGGTGGGGGAGCTGGTCGCCTCGGTCGCCGCCGGGACCGGGCCGGAGCTCGCGGCGGTGCTGCTCACCGGCGACAACATCGACAACGCCCAGCGCAACGAGCTCGACGCCGAGCTGGCGCTGTTCGACGGCGGAGTCGTCGATCTCCCCTACGCCGGAGGTCACCAGGATGATCTGTGGACAGATGATCTGCGCGCTGATGACTGGGCGTTCTGGACCCCCGAGGACCATCGTCCGGACCGCTTCACCCGTCGCGGCTATCCGAAGGTGCCCGGTCTGCTCGGGGCGCTGCGCGAGCCGTTCCGCAGCCCCGGGGTGGGAGTGCCGTGGTTCGCCGCCTTCGGGAACCACGACGCCATGCGACAGGGCACCGTCTACTCAGACGCCCGCATCGAGCGCATCGCCACCGGTTCCTGGAAGATGGTGACGGCACCCCCGGGGCTCGCTCCCGACGATCCCCTGGCCGACTACCTCGCCGGGGCGCACCGCTACAGCGAGGGTGGCCAGGGCCGGGCAATTGACGCAGACCCGGCCCGCCGGGCGATCACCCGCGCCGAGTTCGCCGCCTCGCACGGGGTGCACGCCCCCGTCGCCACGGGACGATCGACGGTGGACTACGAGGTGGCCCTGGCCGACGGCTGGCGTCTCGTGGTGCTGGACACGGTGCACCACGTCGGCCACTACCAGGGCAGCGTGTCGGCCGGTCAGCTCGACTGGCTCGACGGTCGTCTGGCCGACGCCCATCGGGCCGGAGACCTGGTGGTGCTGGCCTCGCACCACGGCCCGGCGACGCTCGACAACGTGTTCGGCACCCCGGCCGACAACGCCGGCCGCCGGCTCGCCGAGCAGGCCCTCGCCGTCGTGCACCGACACGGGGTGGTCCCGGCCTGGCTGGTGGGGCACCGTCACGTCCACGAGATCGTCGCCCACCCGGACCCGGCCGGCCGGACCCGCGGGGTGTGGGAGATCACCACGTCGTCGGTGATCGACTGGCCCTGTCAGAGCCGGCTCGTCGAGCTGGCCCGGGTCGGTGAGGGCGCCGCGGTGCGGACCACCGTCCTCGATCACGGGGCCACGGACTGGACGGCGCGGGGTCGGGGATGGATCGCCGCCCTGCACCGCGAGCTGGCCCTGAACGTCGCGGTCGACCCGGCCCGCCGGGACCGTCGCCGCGGCGGCCCGGGTGACCGCAACGCCGTGCTCGGCTGGTAGCGCCGGTCGGGTCGGGTCCGCTCAGCAGCTCGGCCGCTCAGCCGCTGACGGCGCCCACGGCCGCTCCGACGGCGTCGAGCAGTGCGTTCCCGGTGGCGGCCGGACCGACCACGAGCTCGGTCACCCCGTGCTCGGCGGCGGTCTCGGCGTAGGCCCGCAGTGACGAGGTGTCGCCGTCCCAGGGGAGGCCGAGCTTGCGGCCGACGGTCGCCGGGTCGCGGCCCTCGGCCAACGCGATCCGGTCGATCTCGTCCATCACCTCGCCGATGGACACCCGCGGGATCGCCCATCCGTACCATCCCTGGCCCTTCCGCACG
>JBIKWW010000338.1:0-4394 GCA_044356125.1 Acidimicrobiia bacterium | reverse complement strand
CTCGGCCGCCCACGCCGTGGCCGACGCCGTCACCATCTCGGGGGTGGCGATGAAGGGCCGTCGGCGGGCCCGGAACTCGGCGAAGGTCGAGAACGTGGCCCCGCGGTCGGCGTACTCGTAGGTCGCGGCGGTGAAGGCGTCGGGCCGCCAACGGCGTACCGCCTCGTGCACGGTCTCGACGTCGGCGGAGAGCCAGTCGCAGCTGCGGACCATGGTGCCGAAGTCGAGGAGGTTCACGTGGGTGCCGTCGAGCGACAGGAATTCGTTGTTGACGATCCCGTGGCGCCCCGGGTGCACCCCGGTGAAGGCCGAGGTGTGGTTGGGCAGCGTGACCGTCGGGAACGACGCCACGATCCCGTGACGCAGGCCGCTGCCCCGGGCCAGCAGCGAGGCCACGTGGGGGAGCTGGCCGGCCTCGACGGCGTGGGCGACCAGGTTGGTGTTGGCACCGTCGAAGATCACGGCCACGACGCGGCGGGCGGGCCCGTTGGCGGGGTCGAGCATCCCCGTGATCTCCCCGCCGTCCTGGGCGAGCAGACGGGCGCCGTGCGGTCCGATGGCCGGGGTGCCGAGCATGGCCAGCAGCGTCGGGGCCACGTCGACGATGCGGGCGTGGGAGTCCGTCCAGCCGGTGGCGGCGACACCGGGGCCGGCGGCCAGGAACAGGCCGCGGGACTGCACGGACGTGAGCGCTCCGTGGTTGCCGGTGTTCTCGTGGAGCGGGAACCCCGAGGCGGGAACCATGAGGACGGCGGGCACCTTGGGGTCGTCGAAGAGCTGTGTCAGTGATTCGTACGCATATGGTCGGCCGTGGTCGGTGGGGTGCAGGGGCCGCTCGGCGTACGCCGCCCGTTCGGTCTCGAGTCCGACGAAGCGGGTGGTGTCGTGGGCGTCGAGCAGGTCGGTGCCGTGCGAGGCGACGAGCTCGGTCGACCAGCGTTGCCCGTCGCGGACGCGCCGCCACGTGACCGAGCCGAACGCGGAGTCGAAGCGGTAGGTGTCGTGGTCGAGACGGATGGCGATGCCGTCGACCCGGCCGACGGTGTCGAGGGTTGCGAGTCGGTCGCTGACGGCGTGCGGGCTCGAGGGCATGACGCGAGCCTGTCAGGTCGAGGGTGCGAGTGGGCAACCGCCAGGTGACCCGGGGCCGAACGGTTCGGGGACGGGACCGGCGATGGGAGGATCAGCCGATGGCCGTGCCGCCCCTCCAGCTGAGCTTCGTACGCTCGGCGACCCGCCACCAGGACCTGCCGTCCTCTCCGGCCGAGGTGGCCATCGTCGGCCGGTCCAACGTCGGCAAGTCCTCGCTCATCAACGCCCTGGCCAACCGCCGCCAGCTGGCCATGGTGTCCAACACCCCGGGGCGCACGCAGGTGCTGAACCAGTTCGTGCTGCCGAGCGGCCACACGGTCGTGGACCTCCCCGGCTACGGCTTCGCCAAGGTGCCCGCCGCCATGCGCGACGGCTGGCAGGCGATGATCGAGGGGTATCTCCTCGAACGCCAGGAGCTGGTCTGCATCCTCGTGCTCGTCGATGGCGAGATCGGCCCCACGAAGCTCGACCTCCAGATGCTGGAGTGGCTGCGTGCCAGCGAGCTCACCCATCTCGTGGTGGTGACGAAGCTCGACAAGGTCAAGCCGTCCAAGCGCCTGGCCCGCCGGGCCGCGCTGGCGGCGGGGTGCTCGCTCGAGGAGGGCGACATCGTGTGGACGAGCGCCTCCAGCCACGACGGCATCGAGTTCCTCCGCGGCCGGATCCTGGATCTGCTCGGCGCCCGGTGACGGGCCGTCCCGCCACCTGCAAGCATGAGCCGATGACCCGCGACGAGCTGGCCAAGGCCATCGATCACACGATCCTCAAGCCGGAGGCGACGGCCGATCAGGTGGCCGACCTGTGCCGGGAGGCGAGCATGCTGCGCGTGGCGGCGATCTGCGTGAGCCCGGCGCAGCTGCCCATCCCGGGCGGCCTGCTCGATCCGGGGGTTCGGGTCGCCACCGTCGTGGGGTTCCCGTCGGGCGCCGTGGCCACGCAGGTGAAGGCCCTGGAGGCGGCGTACGCGGTGGCGGCCGGGGCCGACGAGATCGACATGGTCGTCAACCTCGGCCTGGTCAAGGCGGGCGAGTGGGAGCTCGTGGAGGGTGACATCGGCGAGGTGCGCCTGGCCGTGCCCCGGGCCACGCTCAAGGTGATCATCGAGTCGGCCGTGCTGACCGAGGACGAGATCATCAGCTGCTGCGAGATCGCCGAGTCGGCCGGCGCCGACTACGTCAAGACGAGCACCGGGTTCCATCCCGCCGGGGGTGCGACGCTCGCCGCCGTGCAGCTCATGCACTCCTCTGTCGGCGGCCGGCTGGGCATCAAGGCCTCGGGCGGCATCCGCGACACCACGACGGCGCTGGCCATGCTCGCCGCCGGGGCCACCCGGCTGGGCACGTCGTCGTCGTTGGCGATCCTCGACGGGATGCTGGAGGGCACCTCATGAGCACTGCACCGAACGATCCGGTCCGCGCCGCCCGCGCCTGGCTGGCCGAGGACCCCGATCCCGAGACCCAGGCCGAGCTGCGGGCCCTGCTCGACGCCGGTGACGCCGCCGCCGGGGAACTGGCCGACCGCTTCGCCCAGCGCCTGGCGTTCGGCACGGCGGGCATCCGGGGCGCCATGGCGGCCGGTCCCAACCGCATGAACCGCCTGGTGGTCCGCCAGGCGGCAACGGGGGTGGCCCGATGGCTGCTGGCGTCGGGTCGGGGAGGGCCGGGATCGACCATCGTGGTGGGCCACGATGCCCGCCGCAACAGCCGGGCCTTCGCCGAGGACGCGGCCGGAGTGATGACCGTCCACGGCTTCCGCGTGCTGCTGACCGATGGCCCGACGCCGACGCCGGTGGTGGCCTTCGCCACCACCCACACCGGTGCCGTCGCCGGGGTCTGCGTGACGGCCAGCCACAACCCGCCCAACGACAACGGCATGAAGGTGTACGTGGGTGACGGCGCCCAGATCGTGCCGCCCATGGACGGCGAGATCGAGGCCGAGATCGAGGCCGCCGCCGACGACCTGCCCGTGGAGCCCCAGGCGGCGGGCGTCGAGACCTTGCCGGCGTCGGTCCTCGACGCCTACCTGGCCGGGGTGGCTGCGCTCGACCCGCACCGCTCCACGCCCGGGCAGCGGGCCGCCCTGCCCATCACCTACACGGCGATGCACGGGGTCGGCTGGGCGACGCTGTCACGCGTCCTCGCCGACGCTGGGTTCTCCGCCGTGACCGCCGTGTCGGCCCAGCGCGACCCCGATCCGGCGTTCCCGACCGTGGCGTTCCCCAACCCCGAGGAGCCGGGGGCACTCGACCTGGCCGTGACGGCGGCCGTCGCAGCCGGATCCCGGCTCATCCTGGCCAACGATCCCGACGCCGACCGTCTCGCCGTGGCCGTTCCCGATCCGTCCTCGCCGTCGGGCTGGCGGGCCCTGCGCGGCGACGAGATCGGCTGGCTGCTGGCCGACCACCTCCTGGCGGCGACGGTCGCCGATGGCCCGGACCGTCTCGTGATCACCACGATCGTGTCCTCGACCCTGCTGCGCTCCATGGCCGCCCGCCACGGCGTGCACTACGTCGAGACGCTCACGGGCTTCAAGTGGCTCGCCCGGGCGTCGCTGGCCCATCCGGAGTGGCGCACGGTGCTCGGCTACGAGGAGGCGATCGGCTTCGGTGTCGGTTCGCTGGTTCGTGACAAGGACGGCATCAGCGCCGCGCTCGTCATGGCCGACCTCGCCGCGTCACTGGCCGCCGAAGGCCGCACCGTGCTCGACCGGCTCGACGACCTGGCCCGGGAGTACGGCCGTCACGACGGCCTGCAGTGGTCGATCCGCATGGACGGCGCCGGGGCCCAGGAGCGGATGGCGGCGCTGATGGGTCGTCTGCGCGCTGATCTTCCCGTGACCCTGGCGGGCGTGGCCGTCACCTCGACGCGCGACCTCGCCGCCGACGAGCCCCCGGCCGATGTCGTGATCCTGGAGCTGGGCGACACGGGCCGCATCGTGGTGCGCCCGAGCGGGACCGAACCGAAGTGCAAGGTCTACGTCGAGGTCGTGTCCCGTGAGGGCTCGACGGCGGTCACGCCGGCGGCGCTGCGCGACGCCATGGCCGCGCACCTGGGCCTGACGGCCTGACGGCCCGGCTCAGGTCAGGACACGCTCAGGACACGCCGATCTCGGCCCGCAGGCGGGCGTAGCCGGGCTTGATGATGTCGTTGATGATCCGCAGGCGCTCGTCGAAGGGCCAGAACGAGCTCTTCATGGCGTTGACGGTGAACCACTGCAGGTCGTCGAGCCCGTAGGAGAAGGTGTCGCACAGCGCCGTCATCTCCGAGGTCATGGAGACGTTGCTCATCAGGCGGTTGTCGGTG
>JBIKWW010000337.1:0-4398 GCA_044356125.1 Acidimicrobiia bacterium | reverse complement strand
ACCGACACGGGGATGCCCTCGGAGAACGAGGGGAGGCAGAACACGTGCGCCCCGGCCAGGTGCGAGGGCACGGCGTCGGGGGTGACCTCGCCCCGGAACTCGACGTGGGCGGCGATCCCCAGCGCCTCGGCCCGCTGCCGCAGCCGCTCCCGCTCGGGCCCGTCGCCGACCAGCACCAGTCGGTGGGCGACCCCCCGGCGGTGGAGCAGCGCGGCGGCGTCGATCAGCACCGGGATCCCCTTCTCCGACGACAGGCGCGACACGGTGATCACCTCGGGAACGGCGTCACCGGGCGGCCGGGCCCCGGCGGCCAGGGGTTCGGGGTGGGCCAGCCGGGCGAGGTCCACGCCGCAGCGGCGCACCAGGATGCGGTCCCAGTGGCTCGGGTCGCTCAGCCGCATGAGCTGCGACCGGGTGAAGCTGCTGACGGCGATCACGAGGGCGGCGTCGGCGACGCGGGCCCCGATCCGCAGCTCGTCGCGACCCACGTACTCGTGGGGGCCGTGGTTGGTGAAGCTCCAGGTCCGGGGACCCCGTCCGACGACCCGGCTGATGGCCGCCACGGTCGACGCCACCTCGGCCGGCCCCCCGGCGAACTGGGCGTGGACGTGGCGGGCCCCGGCGGTGGCCGCCGCCCGCCAGATCGCGACGGCGCTGACGAACCGGGCGCTGGCGACGGCCATGGCCCGTGGTTCCCCGGCCGTGGCGGCGAGGTTGCGCCCGAGGACGCGCAGCACGGCCGGCCGCCGGGCGACGGCGACGGCGCAGCGCAGGCCGCGGGGCACGGACGGCTCGACGTAGGCGGTGACGGCCCGCTCCCGGTCCGGGCCGGCGGCCCGGGGACGGCGCAGCGAGAAGCGGAGGACGGCGACCCCGGCGGCCTCGAGCGCCGAGATCTCGGCCTGCACGAAGGTCTGCGACGTACGCGGGTGCTCGCCGATCACGTAGGCGACCGACGGCGAGGCCGTCATCGCCGGTTCCGGCCGACCCGGCGGAACCGCAGCGGCCGGGCGCCGACGTCGTTGGCGACGAGCCGGGCGACGGTCGCGGCGTCGGCGCCGTACCGGCGCACCAGGGCGGGCTCCTCCCGGATGCGCCACGCCCATTCGAGGCCGCAGCGCTGCAGCCAGCCCGGGGCCCGCCGGACGTCGCCGCTGATGAAGCTGAGCACGGCCCCGAGATGGCAGATCACGGGGACCTCGAGCGCTTCCTGGTTGCGCGTCAGCCACTCCTGGCCCTTCCGGGCGCCGAGCGAGACGAAGAGGAAGTCGGGGCGGGCGGCGTTGATCAGCTCGATGCGGAACGGCTCGCTGAGCTCCTCGGCGGTTCCCATCCCCGGGCTCTGCCAACCCACGCAGCGCAGGCCGCCGGCCTCCCGGTCGAGGACCCCGGCCGCCCGCTCGGCGACACCGTCGGGCCCCCCGAACAGGTACACGCGGACCGGTCGGGTGGTGTCACGGCGCATCCGCTCCACGAGGTCGGCGCCGGCCACCCGCTCGGGGAGCCGGGGCCCGAGCAGCCGGGACAGCCACACGAGCGGCAGCCCGTCGGCGACGCAGAGATCGACGGCCCGCAGCTGCCGGGCGAACGTCTCGTCGCGGGCGGCGAGGGCGACGAAGTTGAGATTGGCCGTTGCCAGGAACAGGCGGGAGCGGGTGCCGATGGCGGCGTGGACGCGCTCGAGGGTGGTTTCGACGTCGACGGGGTCGAGCCCCACCCCGAGCAGCTCGGGACGCCCGCCCGGCCCGCCCAACCCGCTGAACCCGTTCGGGCTGCGGCCGGGCTCCGACGCAGGCTCGATGGCCGCCGGGAGGGGGTCCGGAGATCGCGAGCGGGAGCGGTCGGAGCGATGGACGAGCATCATCGGGCCCGGAGGGTGCCTGGGCGGTGGGCCGCAACCGTGGTCGGAGGGCGAAACGGGGAGTGGTCGCGAGAACGGACCGGGAGGATCCGACGGGCCGCCGAGGCGGACGGGCCGACGGCGCACGCGGTGCCGTCGCCACCGCACCCCCATGACCTGGTCATCACCCCGTACCCCGTCTCCGCTCCCTGAAGGCCCGCCGACATGCCGGCGGGTTTCCATCGGACCGTCAGCCTAGGCCCCCACCATTCCTGACGACGTGGGGCGTTGGGTTCATTCGCAGCGGGTCGGATGGTCTCCCGGACGGGTCGCGTCGGGCCCCGGACGCGCCAGGGGCCGTGAGCGGCGGGTGCTCCCGCCTGCCCACGGCCCCTGGATCGGGCGTGTGATGGTTCGGGTGGTCTCAGGCCACGCCGGCGGCCTGCAGGGCCCGCTTGGTGAGCACCCGGGCGAGGTGCTGGCGGTACTCCACGGAGGCGTTGAGATCGGCCGTGGGCTCGGTACCCACGGCAGCCTGCTCGGCGGCCTCGGCGGCCGATGCCCCACCGGCGAGGGCGGCCTCCACGGCGCTGGCCCGTACCGGGGTGGATCCCATGTTGACCAGACCGACACCGACCGACCCGTTGGACTTCCAGGCGGCCACGCCGACGATCGCCCAGTCCTGGGCCCGCCGGTTGAACTTCTGGTAGTTGGCCGTCCCGCCCGTCTTGGGGACCCGGATCTCGGTGAGGAGCTCGTCGGCGGCCAGGGCGGTGGTGAGGAAGCCCTGGAAGAAGTCGCCGACACCGATGGTGCGCTCGCCCTTGGGGCCCCGGGCGACCAGCGTGGCGCCGAGGGCCAGGGCGGCGGCGGGCAGATCGGAGGCGGGGTCGCCGTGGGCGATCGAGCCGCCGATGGTGCCGCGGTGGCGCACCTGGTTGTCACCGACGTGGGCGGCCACGAGCGGCAGCAGCGGCACGGCCGAGGCCAGCAGCGACGAGGTCTCCACGTCGCGGTGGCGGGTCAGGGCGCCGATGGCGATGTGGTCGCCGGCGTCGCGGATGTAGGACAGGTCCTTGACCCGGCCGACGTCGATCAGCGCCGTGGGGGACGCCAGACGCAGCTTCAGCAACGGGACCAGCGAGTGGCCGCCGGCCAGGATCTTGGCGTCGTCGCCGTGCTCGACGAGCGCAGCGACGGCGCCGTCGGCGGAGTCCACGCGGACGTAGTCGAACTTGGACGGGATCATGCGGAGACTCCTCGTGCGTGTTGGATGGCGGCCCACACCCGCTGGGGTGATGCGGGCATCTCGATGTCGGTGATGCCCAGGTGGCTGAGCGCATCGACGATGGCGTTGATCACGGCGGGGGCGGCGCCGATGGTGCCGGCCTCGCCCACGCCCTTGACGCCCATCGGGTTGGTGGGCGAGGGCGTGACGGTGTGATCGGTGGTGATCGAAGGAACCTCGGCGGCGGACGGCACGAGGTAGTCCATCAGGGTGGACGTGAGCAGGTTGCCCTGATCGTCGTACACGGCTTCCTCCCACAGCGCCTGGGCGACGCCCTGGACGACGCCGCCGTGCACCTGGCCCTGCACGATGAGCGGGTTGATCTGGTTGCCGCAGTCGTCGACGGCGACGTACTCGACCAGCTCGGTCCGGCCCGTCTCGGTGTCCACCTCGACGACGGCGATGTGGGTGCCGAAGGGGAAGGTGAAGTTGGGCGGGTCCCAGGTGCAGTGGGCCTCGAGGTTGGGCTCCATGCCGTCGGGCAGGTTGTGGGCGGTGAACGCACCGAAGGCCACGGCCGCCAGGGGAAGGGCCCGGTCGGGGGAGCCCTTCACGCTGAAGGTGCCGCCGGTGAACTCGAGGTCCTCCTCGGCCGCTTCGAGCTGGTGGGCGGCGATGGCCCGGGCCTTGGCGATCACCTTGTCGGTGGCGTGCCAGATGGCGACGCCGCCGACGGCCAGCGAACGCGACCCGTAGGTGTCGAGGCCGAGGGGGCTGATGGCGGTGTCGGAGTGCAGGACCTCGACGTCGTCGGGGCTGATGCCGAGCTTGTCGGCGACGATCTGGCTCCAGCTCGTCTCGTGGCCCTGGCCGTGGGGCGTGGCTCCGGAGATGACCTGCACCTTGCACGTCGGCAGGATCCGGACCGTGGCCGCTTCCCAGCCGCCGGCGCTGTAGTTGAGGCCGGCCAGGGCCCGGGAGGGGGCCAGGCCGCACATCTCGAAGTAGCTGGAGATGCCGATGCCGGTGAGCTTCGTCGCGCCCGACGAGCGCTGCGCGGCCTGCGCCGCACGCTTGGCCTCGTAGTCCACGTGGCCGAGGGCCTTGGTGAGTGCGCCGTCGTAGTTCCCGGAGTCGAACACCAGCGTGCCGGCCGACGTGTACGGGAACTGCTCGGGTCGGATGAAGTTGCGGCGGCGGATCTCGGCCGGGTCGAGGCCGAGCTCGGCGGCGAGGGCCTCCATGGCCCGCTCGATGGCGTAGGTGGCCTCGGGCCGCCCGGCGCCCCGGTAGGCGTCGGTGGGCGTCTTGGTGGTGAACACCGAGGTGC
>JBIKWW010000336.1:0-4419 GCA_044356125.1 Acidimicrobiia bacterium | reverse complement strand
CCGGAGTCGTCACGATCGGCCGGAGTCGTCACGATCGGCCGGAGTCGTCACGATCGGCCGGAGTCGTCACGATCGGCCGGAGTCGTCACGATCGGCCGGAGTCGTCAGATGCCCAGCGTTCCCTGGGACTGCCAGCCCTCGCTGCGACCTGCAGCCCTCGATCGCCACCCCACCAAGGGCTGCACGATCCAGTGAACACTGGGCAATCCACCACCAACCAACGCGTCCGAGCGCCCAGCCCTCACCGAGGCCTGCAGCCCTCGATCGCCACCCCACCGAAGGCTGGACGATCCAGTGAACACTGGGCGCCTGGACTCCCTCCCACCGGCCCGACCACCGGTCCCGGAGCCGGCCCCACCTACCATCGCCGACCATGACGAACCCGCTGCGTCCGACACGCTCCTTCGCCCCGGACGGCTCGGCCACGGTCACCCTGCCCGGCGGGCAGATCGTCCACGCCGCCCAGGTGGCCCAGTCCGAACGCCTGGCCCGCCGGTTCAGCGAGGTGCGACCCGGCGTGTGGTGCCTCGTCGGCAACGGGCTGTCCAATCAGACCTTCATCGAGGGGCCCGAGGGCATCATCGCCATCGACACCGGGGAGTCCGTCGAGGAGATGCGGTCAGCCCTGGCCGAGCTTCGCAAGGTGACGGACCGTCCCGTGGTTTCGGTCATCTACACGCACTTCCACTACGTGGCCGGAACCCGGGCCGTCGTCGATGAGGCGGGCCACGAGATCCCCGTCCACGGCCACCGCCGGATCGCCGTCAACCGGTCCCGAACCGCCACCGAGATCGCGCCGGCCTACGGCCGGGGCCTGGTCGAGCAGTTCGGGGTCAGCCTCCCCACCGACGGGCCCGACGGCCTCGTCAACGTGGGCCTCGGCCACTTCTACCGCGACCCGGCCCATGCGCCCTTCACCAACGGCTTCGTGGCCCCCACGCACACCTTCGACTCGCCGACCGAGCTGCGCATCGCCGGACTCGAGGTCCACGTCACCCCCGCCCCGAGCGACAGCGACGACTCCGTGACGCTCTGGTTCCCGGCGCTGCGCACGGCCGTCCAGAACATCGTCTGGCCGGTGCTGTTCAACGTGTTCGCCATCCGCGGCGAGGAGTACCGCGATCCACGGGTGCTCCTGCACGGCATCGATCACGTGCTGTCGCTGGGGGCCGAGCACCTCGTGGCCACGCACGGGCCGTCGATGAGCGGCGCCGAGATGATCGCCCGGCGCGTCACGCGCTACCGCGACGCGATCCAGTTCCTGTGGGATCAGACGGTGCGGCTCACGAACCGGGGCCTGAGCAGCGCCGAGCTGGCCCATGCCATCCGGCTCCCGGACGACTGCGACGACGACTTCATCACCGCCGAGTTCTACGGCGTGACCGAGCACCACGTCCGGCAGATCCGCTCGGGCCTGTTCGGGTTCTTCGACGGCGACCCGGCCAACCTGTTCCCGCTGGCTCCTGGCGACCACGCCGACCGGATGATCGCCGGCTTCGGCGGCGCCGACGAGGTTCGGCGCCGGACGCGGGCGGCCATCGGAGCCGACGACCTGCGCTGGGCCATCGAGCTGGGTTCCTGGCTGGTCCGCGGCAGCCATGCCACGGCCGACGACAACCGACTGCTCGCCGACGCGCTGCGCCGGGTGGCGCACCGCACCTCGGCGGCCAACATCCGCAACTGGTGCCTCACCCGAGCACGCCAGCTCGACGGATCGGCCGACCCCACCCGTCACAACACCCACCGGATGAACCCGGCGGCGGTAGCGGCCGATCCGATGGCGAGCATCGGGGTCCTGCGGGTCCTGCTCGATCCCGGACGCGCCGAGGGCCTGGAGGCACTCCTGCGTTGGGACTTCGGCGATGGGCGTGCGGCGGGTCTGCACGTGCGCAACCAGGTGGCCGTGCCGACGATGGTGACGGCCGACGAGGCCCACGCCACGATCACCTGCGACGCCACCGCCTGGGGCGACGTCGTGGGAGGCCGCACCACCCTCGATGAGGCCGTCGCCGCCGGGCGGGTGCGCATCACCGGTCAGGCCGACACCGCCCGGCGGACACTGGCCGCCTTCGACGTGTCCGGCCTGCGATGAGCGCCGACCTGCCCCGGCCGACGCCGGGCTTCGAGGGCACGATCGGACGGCTCATCGCCGACTCGACACCGCGCCGGCTGGAGACACCGGTCCCCGCCCGCGGCCCCAACGTCATCGTCATCCTCCTCGACGACGTCGGCTTCGGTTCCTGCAGCGCCTTCGGCGGTGCCGTGCCCATGCCGACGCTCGACGCCGTCGCCCGGCGCGGCCTGCGCTTCAACCAGTTCCACACGACCGCGCTGTGCTCCCCGACGCGCGCTGCGCTGCTGACGGGCCGCAACCACCACAGCGTCCACATGGGCGGCATCACCGAGATCGCCAACTCGTTCCCCGGTTACGACTCGGCCATCCCGCCCGAGGCCGCCACGGTGGCACAGGTACTGCGGATGTCGGGGTACAGCACCGCCTGCTTCGGCAAGTGGCACCTCACGCCGAGCTGGGAACAGAGCCCGGCGGGCCCGTTCGACCGCTGGCCCACGGGCATGGGCTTCGACCGCTTCTACGGGATCATCGGCGCCGAGAGCTCGCAGTACGAGCCCCCCGTCTACGACCAGACCACCCCCGTCTCGCCCCACCTCGGACGGCCCGGCTACCACCTCACCGAGGATCTCGCCGACCAGGCCGTCACCTGGCTCGAACGACAGCACGCGTCCAGTCCCCAGCGACCCTTCTTCCTGTACTTCTCGACCCCGGCCGTGCATGCGCCGCACCACGTGGCACCCGAGTGGTGGGAGCCGTTCCGCGGGCGCTTCGACGACGGCTGGGACGCCCTGCGCAGCCGCATCCACGAGCGGCAGTTGGCGATGGGCACCATCCCGCCGGGAACCACCTTGACCCCGCGTCCCGAGCAGATCCCTGCGTGGGACGACTACCCGGAGCGCTACCGGCCCGTGGCCACGCGGCTCATGGAGGTGTTCGCCGGGTTCCTCAGCCACACCGACGCCCAGATCGGCCGGGTCCTCGATGCCGTCGAGCGCCTCGGCCTGATGGACGACACCCTCGTCCTCTACGTGTCGGGTGACAACGGGGCCTCGGCGGAGGGCACGGTCCACGGGGCGTGGAGCGCGCCGAGCTTCCAGAACGGCGTGCCCGAGGATCCCGAGTGGCTGCTCGAGCACCTCGACGACTTCGGGACCGAGCGGTGCGAGAACCACTTCAACATCGGGTGGGCCTGGGCCCTCGACGCCCCGTTCCAGTGGATGAAGCAGGTCGCCTCCCACTTCGGTGGTACCCGCAACGGGCTGGCGGTCTCGTGGCCCCGGCGGATCGGGGCCCAGCACGCGGGCGGCATCCGCCCGCAGTTCCACCACGTGATCGACCTGGCGCCCACGATCTACGAGGCGTGCGGCATCACGCCGCCGACCCGGGTCAACGGCATCACGCAGATGCCCATCCAGGGCACGTCGCTGCTGTACTGCGTCGACGAGCCCGCCGCCGCGTCGACCCGCACCACGCAGTACTTCGAGATCCTCGGCAACCGCGCCATCTACCACGACGGCTGGATGGCCTCGTGCTTCCACGGCCGCCTGCCCTGGGTGCGCCTCGCCGGGGCCGAGTTCGACGGCCCGCAGGAGCGCTGGGAGCTGTACCACGTGGCCGCGGACTTCAGTCAGGCCGTCGACCTGGCCGCCGTGCACCCCGAACGCCTCGCCGACCTGCAGCACCGGTTCCACGAGCAGGCGCTGGCCCACGGCGTCTACCCGCTGCGCGACAACAGCGGGCCCCGGAACGGTGCGTACTCGGTGCCGACGTCGCTCGATGGCCTGACGGCGATGACCTACACGCCTTCGCACGTGCGGATGCCCGAGGCGTCGGTGGTGAACCTGAAGAACTGCTCGTTCCGCATCACCGCCGAGCTCGAGGTCCACGGCGATCAGCCGCCCCGGGGGGTCGTCGCCTGTCAGGGCGGCAACATGGCGGGCTGGTCGCTCTACCTCGATGCGGGCCGGCCGACGTTCCACTACAACTGGTTCGGCCACGTGCACACATCGGTCGCGACCGCGGCCGTCCTGGGCGCCGGGCGGCACCGTGTGGTCGTCGAGTTCGCCTCCGACGGAGGCTTCGGGGCCGGAGGCGAGGTGCTGGTGTCCGTCGATGGCGCGCAGGAGGCCCACGGGCGCATCGAGCGGACCGTTCCGCTCGTGTTCTCCATGAGCGGTGAGACCTTCGACGTGGCCGTCGACACCGGGTCCCCGGTCGGCCCCTACCCCCATCGGTTCCCGTGCACGGCCACCGTCATCGGGGTGACCCTGGAACGCCTCGACGAGCCGGCCCCGGAGGTGCTCGAACGGGTCAGGGCCGGGCGGCTCAGCGCCGGCCTGAGCACC
>JBIKWW010000335.1:0-4420 GCA_044356125.1 Acidimicrobiia bacterium | reverse complement strand
CCGAACCCATCGGCTGGTCAAAATCGGCCACGTCACCTATGCCTATCGGCAGCATGCGGGGATGAGCTCGTATCGGTACGACATGGCCCGGAACGGCCTTCTGGTACACGCCGCGCTCATGCTGGCTGCGCCAGGATCCCGACCGTCCTCGGCCGAGACCGGATGGACGGTGGACCTCACCAGCGTCGTGGCCTCGGCCGGCAAACACCGCAGGCGATCTGCGGCAGACGCGCTGGCCCTCGGCTGGCTTTCGGGCCTCAGGGGCAGATCGTGGCTCGCTGTGCTCCGCCGAGTGGTTCGTCCACACCGATGAAGGCTGGGCCGTTTGCGGCACCCGGTCACGTTGTCGAGGCTGCGCGACTCCACAGAACGCGATCCACCGCATGGGCCTGTGCACTGGTGGTCGCAGCCTGGGGGTGGTTGACCGCCGCTCAGATCCACCGCTCGAGCATCTGGTTCGACGAGGCGTTCACCATCGTGTGGTCCCGACTTCCTTGGCGGGACTGGTGGGCTGTCGCCCGTTCGGACTCGGGCAACGCAGCACTTCAATCAGCCCTGATAAAGGTCACCGACGCCCTGCTGCCGGGTCATGGAGTGCCGATCGTGCTGCTGGAGCTCTCATCGTCGGCCACCATCCTGGCCACCGCCTGGTTGATCGTGCGGATGCTCAGGCCAGCCCGATGCAGCTGGATACCGCTGTTCGCAGCACTTTGCTTCATCAGCGCGGTCGGCACCCAGAGCGTGCTCACGGAGATCCGTTCCTATGGCCCCGCCATGGCTGTCACCGCGATCCTCACCGAGCAGATGGCCCGTCGGCGTCCGCCGGTTCGAGCTCTCTCAGCAGGGGCTTTCGTCGCGCCGTTCGTCCATCCCCTGCTCGCCATCACCACGATGTGTGCCGTGGTCCGGTTGCTGGCCCAACGCGAGGTACGCCGACACGCGGTTCGATGGATCGCTCTTCCCGTCTTGGCACTGACGGCCACGGTTTGGCTCGCCGCCTCGAACCCGCGGGGGACGATGCAGGTCGCCCACTTCCCGCCGATCGGTCTCGACCGGGCGATAGGGCAGACGGCGCGCTTCTTCGGCACGAACAGCCCATTCGGATGGGATCGGATGCCCCGGGGAGCCACCCTCTGCATCGGAATCTGCCTGACGCTGCTCCTCACGGCGGAGGGCCTTGCCCGCCTGCTGAGCGTCTTGAGGCACCGGAAGGAGACCAACGTCCCGCTTCGGGGTAGCTCGGTCACGGCGATCGACAGGACCGGCGCCACCGTTGTCGCCGTGCTCGCGACGACTCTGGTGGTTTTGGCGATCGCCTCCGCAGCGGGCCCTGTCGGCTATCTCGAGAATCCGCGCCGCTACCTGCTCAGCGTGCTTCCGCTTTGGTTCGTGCAGCTCGGGATCGGGGCCCAGCGGCTCGTGGACTTCATCGTCCGACGTCATCGACGTCTCTGGGTGCTCTTGGCTTCGTTGACCTGTGCGTTGGTGACCGGGGGCCGGGCGGCGGAGATCGGACGCGCTCCCCGCTACGAGGCCGCCGACACCGTCACGATGCCGAGGCTGGCCTCGGCACTGAAGGCCGATGCGGCCACCACGACGACGGGCATTGTGCTTGGCGGGTTCGACTGGTACGTGATCCGTGCAGGCATAGCCACCGGGCGTTTCACGATCCCGCCGCCCTACGCCCTGACGGCGCCGCTCGACAACTGCGTTCCCGAACGGGTGGGGCCAGGTTCGCGGCGTTGGCGGTTCGCACCAAAGAAGGTGTTCGGCGACGCCGAGCGGGATGCGCCCCGCTACGCTCGTTTGCTCGTGCAGCAACCCGAGGCATGCGTCGCCGAAGTCGTCGCCAGATGGCACAACGCTGTGATCATGGCTCAACCATCCGATCCGTCGTTGTCCGAGCCTGGTCAGAACCCCACGATGGACATTCCCGGATCATGATCGATCACGCACGGCGCATCCAGGCATGACTGCCCCCAGCGACGTCACCGTCGCCATCTGCACCTACCGGCGAGCCGACGTCCTGCGGACGTGTCTCGAGCACGTCGCCGCCCTCGATTCGAAGCCGTTCGAGGTGATCGTCGTCGACGCCTCGCCCGACCTCGAGTCCAAGGCCGTCGTCGAGGAGTTCCCCGGCGCCCGCTACGTCCGCAACGACAGCGGCCTCGGGACGCTGCCCCGGTCGCGCAAGATCGCCCTCGCCGAGACGTCGAGCCCGGTGATCGCGTTCATCGACGATGACGCGTTCCCCGAGCCCCAGTGGCTCGACGCGTTGGCCGGTGGCTTCCTCCCCGGCGTGGGCGGCGTCACCGGCCGGTCGCGCAACGGGCAGCCCGGGGAGGAGTCGATCGAGGGCGACGTGGGCGTCATCCGCAGCGGCCGCGTCATCGGGAACTTCGCCACCGCCGTGGTCCCCGCGCGTGAGGTCGAGCACGTCATCGGCTGCAACATGGCCTTCCTCCGCGAGGCGCTGGAAGCCGCCGGCGGCATGCCCGAATGGCACGCCGGGGTCTCCGCCGTCGGCGAGGACCTCATGCTGTCGCTGCTGGTTCGACGAGCCGGATGGAAGCTGCGATTCGTTCCCGAGGCCGTCGTGCTCCACATCGGAGCACCCCAGGCCAAGGGCCGCCGCTTCGATCTCCGCTACCAGTTCGTTGCTGCCCGGAACTACGCCTTCGTCTTCGCCGCAGTGGAGGGTGTGAGGTCCGGGCACCTCAGGTCGATGGTCCATCGCTCGCTTGTCGACGCCGGTCGTGACATCGCCAAGTCAGCGGCGAACTCGCTCTGGCGCCAGGCAGGTATCGCAACCGGCCTGTGGCGGGCGATCGGGATCGGCCGCATGCAACGGTCCCGCTCACGCGGGCAGAGGCAGGGCTCCATCGGCCCGTGACTCCATGGGCGTCGTTCCGTCACCGCCGGTTTCCACCGGCCGTGAGCGGTACCGAGGTGGAGCAGCACGTGCGAAGTCTCACGGCTCCGAACCCCTTCTCCGGATGATCCGGCCGACGCGATCGGCCACCGAGCGCCGCTTCCGGCCAAGGCCCACGCGGAGCGAAGTGCGGGCGACCTGGGCCCATCGATCGTCATGGAGCGGACCGTGGTCTGCCGCGACCATCGACTGGTGCAACTGCTCCAGCAGGCTTGCCAGATGATGAAAAGCCACCTCGGGCGCGAACCAGGCCTCGAACACCGAGCGGGCCCGCGCGCCCATGGCCGGAGCGAGGTCGCGCATCGATTCGAGGTGTTCGACGAGACCGTCGGTGACGCCCTCCGGCCACCGTATGGAACAGGCACTCCAATCAGGCCCCAGCGGAGGAGTCCAGGCGTCGCTGATGATCACGGGGACCCGTCCAGCAGCGAGCGTCTCGTACAGCCGGATTGATGATGTCCCACCGCCTCGTGGACAGAGCACGAACAGCGAATCGCTTACGACGCTCCGGTACCGCTCCCGACGGTCGTTGAACGATACGGAGGACGGGTCGTAGAAGACGAACCCCTCGGTCCGCTCGACGTGCGCATCGGGATGGCGCAGCTCGTACAGGGGGATTCGGCAGGGATGTGTCGGAGTCGCCATCAAGCTGAACAGCAGTCCGGGAGGTCGATGGCGGTCGAAGTCTGCGTCGATGCGGTAATAGGCAGCGGGACGCTGTCTCGACCAGGAGAAGGCCGACTGGGGGTAGCTCACGTAGAGGCCCGGCCACGAACACCATGGGTTGTCACGCTCGTTGTAGACGTAGGACCGGCCCGGCCAACGCCGTAGCAACGGGTGCGATCGGATCCTAGCCTGGCGCCAATCCCCGTCGAAGAGGTGCGCGTCAGGGAAGAGCAGCACATCCGCCTCTTCCGGTCTGTCGTTCAGGCTGTGGAGTCCGACCGCGTCACGCCGGGCGAGTTCGATGAAGCGGTCGACACACGACCGCTGCGGATCGGCCGCCACGAGATGGATGCTGATCGCCATTCAGTCCTCCCCACCGAGCGCCGAACGTGTCACGTCGATCCACGTCCGGCCCCAACGGTCGCAGGGTTCCAGATGACACCCCTCGGCCCACTCGTTCCATGCGTTGACGAACACCAAGGGAGGATCCGAGGGGCGGAGCGCGGCCACTGCCCGGTTGAGATCGGAGCGGTACTGCTCCGGGCTCGAGTGCGTGAAGGTGAAGGCCTCGCCGCGTGTGCGCCGGGCGGTGTTGTCCCAGCTCGGAAAGACCCACGGTTCGGTCGGCCAGGGCCGGGGCGCACCGGAGAAGTACTCATCGCTGGAGCGACGGTGATCGAAAGCCTTGTTCCAGCGCCACCTCGGTGACCACCGGCCGATGGTTCGGGACGCCAACTCGAGGCCGGGTAGCCCGAATCCTTCGTTCACCGCCGTGGAGAGGAGCATTGTGGACGAATTCATGAGCTCGGCGAGGGAGGCATC